>NZ_JAKSXU010000087.1:0-501 GCF_022829325.1 Methylobacterium sp. J-092
CCGATGTACTCCATGGTCATGCCGATGCCGCCGTGGAGCTGGACGGCCTCCTGGCCGAGGAAGCGGCACGCCTTGTTGACCTGCACCTTCACCGCCGACAGGGCGGCTGCACGCTCGGCCGCGTCACCGGCCTCGACCATCATCGCCCCGTAGATCGCCATTGAGCGCGCCTGCTCGAGGGCGATCACCTCGACACAGCGCAAGGTACCGCGGGGCCGCGATGATGAAGAGGCGCTGACGGCCGATCTCGTGGCGTTGGCTGAGAAGTACGGACGCTATGGCTACCGCAAGATCAGCGCGCTGCTGAAGGCGGCCGGATGGTTCGAAAGCTGGCGCCGTCACTACAACGGCGTGCGCCCGCATGCCTCGCTGAAATACCGGCCGCCGGCACTGGAGGTGTTCGTGCCAGCCTTCTCCGCTTGGCCGGCTGCGCTCGCCCGACCAGCTCCGCCGGCCAAGCTACTCGTGGCGGAGCGGCCCACCGTGCACTAACTTCACCCT
>NZ_JAKSXU010000110.1:0-1208 GCF_022829325.1 Methylobacterium sp. J-092
ACGACGGCGGCCGAGCGTGGGGCCGACCTCGCGCGTATCATGGAGGTGTCGGGGCACCGCGATCCGAGGACGGTACTCGGCTACGTCAGGAGGGCGAACGCCTTCAAGGATCATGCGGGAAGCGGGTTTTTGTGAAGCCTAACGCCGCCAGGTTGCCCTGGAAGCAATTTTTGCCGCCTTTTCAACCTGAGATGATTTGTAAACGTATAAGCGGCTATATAGGAGTAATTATAGCAATCTAGTTATATGCATGACGGTACATGATCGAAATTCATGGAAGATTTCTTCTAGAAACCGGCAGCGAAGCGACATGCGTCGCCGTCATCTCAACGAATGCACGCGTCGATGTAAGAAGGCGAGGCGGGCTACCAACTATTCGCCCTGGCATGAAGGCAACGTGCTATCTCGATGCAATCGGCGTAGTGCCTGGTCGGATAAGCGAAGTAAGTTCCTCTGGTTTCACTATGCTCGTTGAAGCCAGTGCAGAGCGCAAAGCGAGGATCGACGATCGACTTGCTTGGCTTCGTGCTCACGCCAACGACACGGCTGATCAGCGGAATGATCCTCGGATCGTACCCACCCAGCGCGCTGTGAGCGTCACGCTATCGAACGGTCAGACCGTCGGTGCGGAGATTGTTGATCTTTCGATGTCAGGTGTAGCCCTCGCGACGAGCGAACGACCTGATCCTGGTTCAGCTGTTACCGTTGGGAAGCGGTTCGCCACTGTCGTCCGACACACTGCGGACGGGATCGCTGTTCGTTTCAAGCTTCCGTACAGCCCGACGACTTTCAATGAACACGTGGTGCTGTGATGGGACAGCCAGAGATCAAGCGCCGCAGTGCACCGCGCAAGCGAGTTCTGAAGGCCGCCAAGATCATCTTCCCCAACGGGGCGTCGGTGATGGACTGCACGGTCCGAAACGTCTCGGACGTGGGGGCGAAGCTCACCCTGCCGTCAGCAATCGGGGTGCCGGAGGCGTTCACTCTGCTGATTGAGCCAGATGGCGTTCAACACGCCTGCAGGCTCATCCGCCGAGAGAGCGAAGCGATAGGGGTTCAGTTCATTTCGACAACATTGAATTTTTGAAGCTGAGCAGCCCCGCAACAAAAACATCAGTTCAACTGTAAACTACCTCTTGGACTTGTCGTCAAACCACTAAGATGAGCATCAAGCTGATCGCGGATCTCTCTGGCCATCGCCAGATCAA
>NZ_JAKSXU010000123.1:0-41809 GCF_022829325.1 Methylobacterium sp. J-092
TGAGGGATCGGGATTTCCGGGCGCCGGGCATCCCCTCTCCCCGCACGCGGGGAGAGGGCCGCGACGACCGCGTCGTAGGCGCGGCGAGGCGGCAGCCGAACGTGAGGGGGCTTCCACGGCGGATCGTCGTCCGTTCGCGTCCCCTCACCATCGCTCCCGCTTCTCCTTCGCTTCCCGGCTGCCCGACAGCGTGCAGGCGGGCCTCCCCCCTCCCCGCACGGGGGGAGAGGGCCGCGACGACCGCGGCGGCGGCGCGGCGAGGCGGCAGCCGACGGTGAGGGGGCTTCGACGGCGGAGCCTCGTCCGTTCGCGTCCCCTCACCATCGCTCCGGCTTCTCCTGCGCTTCCCGGCTGCACGACGGGGTGCAGCCGGGCCTCTCCCCGCGTGCGGGGAGAGGGGACCCGCGCCCCGTTCGGCGGCGTACCTGCATGCTGACCTCCCTGATCCAGCGCTTCGGCCAGGCGCTCGTCACCGTCGCGGCGATGGCGACGCTGGTGTTCGTCGGCGTCTACGCCATCGCCGATCCGATCGACATGCTGGCCGCGCCCGACGCGACGCCGGACGAGCGCGCCGCCATCAGTGCCCGGCTCGGGCTCGACCGGTCGCTGCCGGTGCAGTTCGGCACCTTCGCCTGGCGCGCGCTGCACGGGGATCTCGGGCGCTCGTTCGTCTACAACGAGCCCGCCCTGTCGGTGATCCTGCAGCGCCTGCCGGCGACGCTGGAGCTGGCGCTCACCGCCCTGGTGCTCGCGGTCGCGGTCGGCCTGCCGCTCGGGCTCTGGGCCGGCCTCAAGCCGAGCTCGGGCACCGGCCGGACGATCATGACCGGCTCGATCCTGGCGTTCTCGCTGCCGAACTTCTGGCAGGGCCTGATGCTGGTGCTGGTCTTCGCCGTGACGCTCGGCTGGTTTCCGGCCGGCGGCCGCGGGGAGACCGTCAACGTGCTCGGCATCGAGACCGGGCTCCTGACGCTCGACGGCCTGCGCCACCTCGTGCTGCCGGCGGTGAACCTGGCGCTGTTCAAGCTCGCGGTGGTGATCCGGTTGGCGCGCGCCGGCACCCGCGAGGCGATGCTGCAGGACTACGTGCGCTTCGCCCGCGCTAAGGGGCTGTCGCCGGCCCGCATCGTCGGCGTGCACGTCCTGAAGAACATCCTGCTTCCGGTGATCACCGTGATCGGCCTCGAGCTCGGCTCGATGATCGCCTTCGCCGTCGTCACCGAGACGGTATTCGCCTGGCCCGGCATCGGCAAGCTCCTGATCGACTCGATCAACCGGCTCGATCGCCCGGTCATCGTCGCCTACCTGATGCTGACCGTGTGCCTGTTCGTGGTCATCAACCTGATCGTCGACCTGATCTACGCCGCCCTCGACCCGCGGGTCCGCCTGTCGGAGGCCGCGTGAGCACGGGCGAGACGCTCCCCGCGGCCGGCGGGCCGCCCGCCGCGCGGCCGGTCGCCGCCGCGGCCGAGCCGGTCTGGCGGGCGCACGTGCGCGCGTTCCTCCGCAGCCCCGGCGCGGCGCTCGGCTTGGCGGCCCTGGTGCTGACGGTCCTCGCCGCCTGCCTCGCCCCCTGGATCGCGCCGCAGGACCCCTACGACCTCGCCAACCTCGACGTGATGGACGGCACCCTGCCCCCCGGCAGCCGCAGCGTCTCCGGGATGCTGTACGCGCTCGGCACCGACGCGCAGGGGCGCGACATGCTCTCGGCCATCCTCTACGGCCTGCGCGTCTCCCTCGTCGTCAGCCTCTCGGCGACCCTGGTCGCGGCGACGCTCGGCTCCACGATCGGCGTGCTCGCGGCCAACGCCGGCGGCCGGGTCGATGCCGTGCTGATGCGGCTCGCCGACCTGCAGCTCTCGTTCCCGGCGATCCTGATCGCGCTGGTGCTGCTCGCCGCCTTCGGCCGCGGCGTGGACAAGGTGGTGATCGCCCTGATCGCCGTGCAATGGGCCTACTACGCCCGCGCCATCCGGGCGACCGCCCTGGTCGAGCGCCGGCGCGAGTACATGGAGGCCGCCCGCGCGCTCGCGCTGCCGCGCCGCAGCCTGATCTTTCGCCACCTGCTGCCGAACTGCTCGGCCCCGGTGATCGTGGTGGCGACGATGCAGGTGGCGCACGCCATCGCGCTCGAGGCGACCTTGTCCTTCCTCGGCGTCGGCGTGCCGGTGACCGAGCCCTCCCTCGGGCTGCTGATCAAGAACGGCTACGACTACCTGCTCTCGGGCAAGTACTGGATCTCGACCTTCCCCGGCCTGGCGCTGGTGGCGGTCATCGTCGCGATCAACCTCGTCGGCGACCGGCTGCGCGACGTGCTGAACCCGAGGTTTTCGGATTGATACCCTCCGGGACCGGCCGAAGAATTCTGTCCGTGCACATCCCTTCCGGCCCCGGCGGGCGATCGCGGTCACATGTTTCGCCACGCATTCCCGAGGTGGCGCGGGTTCCCTCTTCCGTTCGGGAGAGGGGGCCGCGTGGTGCTTCGCGCAATCCGTCCGTCTGCCGACGCGCGGGCATGCGCGCCTCCGCGAGCCCGCAGAGGGGGGAGGCAAGCGGCGTCGGGCAGGGGAACGCGCCATGACCGCCCCCGTCCTTGCCCTCGAAGACCTCAGCGTGAGCTTCAAGGCCGGCGGGCGCGAGCACGTCGCCGTCGACCGGGTGAGCCTCACCGTGGGCCGCGGCGAGGTGCTGGGGCTCGTCGGCGAATCCGGCTCGGGCAAGTCGGTGACCGGGCTCGCGCTGATGGGGCTGATCGAGGCGCCCGGCCGGGTCTCGGGCGGCCGGATCCTGCTCGAGGGCCGCGACATCGCCGGTCTGCCGGAGGCCGAGCTCCGGCCGCTGCGCGGCAGGCGGATGGCGATGATCTTCCAGGACCCGATGACCACCCTGAACCCGGTGCTGCGGGTCGAGACCCAGGTGGTCGAGGCGATCCGCGCGCACGAGCGCGTCGGGGCGGCGGCCGCCCGGGCGCGGGCGCGCGAGGCCCTGGTCAAGGTCGGGATCCCGGCACCCGACGCGCGCCTGCGCGCCTATCCGCACCAGCTCTCGGGCGGGATGCGCCAGCGCATCGCCATCGCCATCGCGCTGCTGCACGCGCCGGCCCTGCTCATCGCCGACGAGCCGACGACGGCCCTCGACGTGACGATCCAGGCGCAGATCCTGGCCGAGGCGCAGGGTCTCTGCGCCGAGATGGGCACCGCCCTGATCTGGATCACCCACGACCTCGCGGTGGTGGCCGGGCTCAGCGACAGGCTCTGCGTGATGTATGCCGGCCGCATCGTCGAGGCCGGGCCGGTGGCCGACGTCATCGAGGCGCCGCTGCACCCTTACAGCGCCGGGCTGATCGCCTCCGCCCCGAGCCGCAACGCCCGCGGCGTGCCGCTGGCGCAGATCCCCGGCATGGCGCCCGCGCTGACGGACCGCCCGCCGGGCTGCGCCTTCGCCCCGCGCTGCGCCTGCGCCACGCCGGACTGCGCCGCGCCGCCGCCGACCGCGCGCGCCGAGCCGTCGCGGTTCGCCCTCTGCCGCCATCCCCTCCAGCCGGCGCGTTTCACGTGAAACCTTTGGTCAGCCTCGAGGGCGTCTCGAAGCGGTTCGGGTCGAGCCCGTCGCTGGCCGCCCGGCTCGCCGGGTTGCTGGGCGAGCGCCGGCCGCCGAGCGCGGTGCAGGCCGTGACCGAGGTCGACCTCGCGATCGGGGCCGGCGAGGTGGTCGGGCTCGTCGGCGAATCCGGCTGCGGGAAATCCACCCTGGCCCGGCTCGCGGCCGGCCTCCACGCCCCGAGCCGGGGCCGGGTGCTGCGGGACGGGCGCGACCTTGCCGGGTCGAGCGCCGCGGAACGCCGCGCGGCCGCGCTGTCCGTCCAGATGATCTTCCAGGACGCCACCGCGTCCCTCAACCCGCGCCTGCGGGTGCTCGACATCGTCGGCGAGGCCCCCGTCGCCCACGGCCTCGTCGCGGCCCGCGACAAGCGCGCCTACGTGGCCGACCAGCTCGCCCGGGTCAGCCTCGGGGCCGACGCGATGGCGCGCTACCCGCACCAGTTCTCCGGCGGCCAGCGCGCCCGCATCGGCATCGCGCGGGCCCTGGCGGTGAAGCCGCGGATGCTGGTCTGCGACGAGTCGGTGGCGGCGCTCGACGTCTCGATCCAGGCGCAGGTGCTGAACCTGTTCATGGAGCTGCGCCGCGACCTCGGCCTGACCTACCTGTTCGTCAGCCACGACCTCGGGGTGATCGCCCACGTCGCCTCGCGCGTGGCGGTGATGTATCTCGGCCGCCTCGTCGAGGTGGCGCCGGCCGAGACCCTGTTCTGTGCCCCCGCCCACCCCTACACGATCAGCCTGCTCGCCCAGACGCCGAAGCTGGTGCCGGGCAAGCGCCGGTTCCAGGCGCTCCCCGGGGAGCCGCCGTCCCCGCTCGCGCCCCCGCCCGGCTGCCCGTTCCACCCGCGCTGCCCGGCCGCGATCGCCGTCTGCCGCACCGAGCTTCCGCTGCGCCGCTCGGTGGGGCCGGAGCATGAGCTGGCGTGCCACCGGGACCGCGGCGAGCTCGGGGCGGGCGACCGCACGGCGTGAGATGGCGGCGGATGGCCTTCATGACGATGGCCTGCATCCGGCCCATGCCGCGCCTGCGGACGGCCGTCGATGTCCCCCGAGAGCGGTCGTCCATCGGCCGCCCGGCACCTTCGCCTCGGGGCCGCGTCCACACCCCGGCCACGAGGTTCGGACCCTGCGGTTCTGTTGTGCCGGTTTCGGGGAAACCCGTACAACGCATGCCGGCCGATGAGAGCGCGACCCAGTCACGTGCAAATCGCCTTCGCCGATCTGATCGCGAAGGCATTCGATGCGGAGTTCGACGCCGCGTATCCCGGAGAATGGACGCTTCGCGAAGCGCGCGCGCCGTGACCGGGCGGCGTTCCGGTAGGGACGATGCGATCGCGCCGCTTCGCCAGCGTGGTCGGGTTCACGGATCCCCGCTTCTGCCGGAGGCGGCGCGGGTCCCCTCTCCCGTCCGGGGGAGGGACAGGGTGAGGGGGGCGACCTCGCCGGAAACACCTGTCCCCTCACCCCAACCCTCTCCCGAACGGGAGAGGGGGCCGAGTCGGCGATGCGAACGATCCGTTCGAACCTGTGTCAGCCCGGCTCCGCCGACCCGCGCATCGCTGCCGCGTCCGCGTGGATCGCCCGGAACAGCGTCGGCGCGCCGCGCATGAACACCAGCACGTCGTCGGCGAGGATCGGGCCGACGTCGTCGGGGGTCGGCAGGTTGTACACGTACTTGCGCACCGCGATGTAGAACACCTTGCCGTGCAGCGCCCAGACCGCCTCGATCTCGCGCTCCTGGAACGGCAGCACCTCGGGCGGCGCGAGGCCGAATTCGACCCGCAACTCGGCGCAGACGGGCAGGATCAGCGCCTCGCGCAGGATGGCGAGGTAGCGCGGGGTGATGTCGACCGAGCGCAGGCCGGCGAACACGAAGATCCGCACCCATTCGTAGTCGAAGATCCGGGCGGCGTATTCCTGGTAGAACCGCACCAGCCGCGCCTCCAGCGGATGGCTGCGGTCCCGCACCATCGGGCCCCAATCCGGGTTCCAGCGCGCGACGAAGACCCGGTCGTAGACCCGCTCAATCAGCGCCTCCTTGGTGGGGAAGTAGCGGAAGATCGCCGAGTGGGTGATGCCCATCCGCGCGGCCAGCTCGCGGGTCTGGCCGCCGAAGCCCTGCTCGGCGAAGAAGCGGGTCGCCGCCTCGACGATCTGCCGCTCGCGCTCCGCACCCGGCAGGTGGCGGCGGCGGCGCGGCGGCCCTTCGAAATCGTCCCCGTCCACGCTGGCTCCGCCCTTCCTCCCCCGCGTCGGTCCCCATCCGCCGAACGTTGTCGCGACGAGACGTCAAGGTTTGACGGGTCGGCGCGCCGAGGGCAACCTGGGGTGAACACCGATGCCGAGGCGCGGGCGGCCGCGCCTCCCCCCGGCCCCGCACGGATCCGGGGCCTGCCCGCGCTCCGGGCGCGCCCGCCGAGGTCGGGAAGGGCCGCCTCCGGAGGGGCGAGGGCGAAGGGAGGCCATTCCGGGGTTCGCCCGCCCGCGCGCGCCTACGCCGCCGCGTCCCAGGTCTCGCTGATGCGGCGCCCGGCCCGGGTGAGGTGGGCGCGCAGCACCACGTCGCCCGGGGGCATCGCGGCGGGGGGGCGCCACTCGACGTAGATGCGCCAGCCCCCGGTCTGCGGCACCGGCGCGGCGACGGGATCGTGCATCGTGCCGGCGCTGGCCGAGACGATCGCGGCGACGCCCGCCCCCTCGGCGTCGAGGGCGCCCTGCGGCAGGTCCGGCCCCGCGAAGTCGATGCAGTACAGCCGCCGGCCGGGGATCGGCGGGTCGACCGGGCGCAGGCGGTCGGGCGAGCCGATGCGGGTCGAGATCACGCGGGCGAGGGTGCCGGGCAGCGCCGGCACCGGCTCGGCTCCCACCGTGGTGAGCCCGTAGGCGAGCGCGATCGGGTGGCCGGGGCGGACGGGCGCGTCCGGCACGAAGGCCGCCACGATGTTGTCCATGTACTCCTCGACCGAGGGGATCTCGAACAGCTGCACCTGGCCGGCCGCGAACGCGTCGCCGGCCCGCGGCGAGGCGCCGGCCGCGACCATCTCGGGCTTCGTCGCGGGGGCGGCGGGCTCGACCCACAGGCCGGGCCGGGCCTCCTGCCGCGCCTCGACGTCGAGGTAGGCGGCAAAGGTCCGCTCGCGCTGCATCAGCCCGAAGCCGGAGAGCGGCGCCGCGCGGAAGGCGGAGATCTGCGGGCTCGGGCGGCCGTTGACCAGCGGGCGCCACAGCCGGTCGGCGCCGGAGCGCACCACCAGCCCGTCGGAATCGTGCACCTGCGGCCGGAAGTCGTCGAAGGGCCTGGCGCCGCGCGCGCCCGGCCCGTTCTGGCCGTGCAGGAACATGCTGGTGAGCGGGGCCAGCCCGAGCTGGGGAATGTCCTTCCGCGGGTGGAGCGCGGCGGTGACCTGGATGTGCGCCGGGTCGCCCGGCGCGATCTCGAAGCGGTAGGCGCCGGACAGGCTCGGGCTGTCGAGGAGCGAGAGCACGGTGATCGTCTTCGCATCGTCCTCCGGCTCGCAGATCCAGTGGGCGGTGAAGTCGGGAAACTCCTCGCCCGCGGCCGAGCCGGTGCCGATCGCCGCGCCGCGCGCCGAGAGCCCGTATTCCTGGCCCTCGCCGCGCAGGCGGAAGTACGACGCGCCGAGGAACACCAGGAACTCCTCCTGGAAGCCGCGCGGGCGGCCGGGCGGGGTCTCGGTGGCGGCGAAGTGCAGTCGGAAGCCGGCAAAGCCGAGCGTCGTCGGGAAGCTCTGGCCGTCGAGCGCCCGGCCCAGCTCGAACAGGCCGGGCTCGTAGGCGACGGCCTGGGCCGGCCCGGCCTTCGGCTGCAGGTACAGCGCGCAGCGCTTGCGCTGCAGGAAGCCGCGGTGGAACAGCTGCGCGCTGAAGTGCCGCCCGAGGCGCAGGGCCGCCGCCGGGCGGAAGACGATGGCGCGGTACTGGTCGTAGGTCAGCCCGGCGAGGGCGCCCGGCAGGTCCTCGGGCGGCGCGACGTAGGGCGCGCCGGCCAGCCGCTCGGCCATCGCGGACACCGTGGCGAAGGTGGTCGGCCCGTCCGTCACCGCTTGCCGCTCCTGCGCCATCGTTCGGGCCTCATTCAGATCGATGACGCTAGGAACGACGCTGCCGACCATCGCGGTCAGGGCCGTGCGGAGAACGCGGCGGCGGGAGGGGGACAAGCTGGCGGCCGATCGCGGGGAGGCCTCGGGGCTTCCTCGCGCCGGCAGGCCCGGCCCCGGCCCGTCGCCCCGGCCCTCGCCGGCGCCGCGCTGCGGCCCCGCCTCCGGCGGGTGGTCCTCACCTTCGAGTTCGATGCGCTCCATGCCCGCCACGCGCCCCATTCCGTCCACGAAAGTGCCGGCCTCCCACGCCGACGGGCGCCCTGTCGAGAGGTGCGCGGCCGAAACCTGGCAGCGCGCCGGGCGCATCGGCTCGCTGCGCGGGCGGCGGCTGGCGCTCGCGGTGCCGTCGCTCGCCACCGGCGCGGCGATCGCGTGGCTGGCGGCCGTCGCCTACCCGGCCCCGGCCGACCCGACCGGCGCCTGGCTCGCCCGCACCGTGCTGGTCCTGTTCGCGGTGGTGATGACCTGGCAGTCGTTCGTGGCGTGGCAGTACCTCTACGGCCTGATCGCCGCCGGCCTCGGCGCGCGGGCGAAATCCGCCCTGGAGCGCCGCTCGGAGACGGTGCCGGCGCAGGCGTCGGGCCTGTCGCGCACGGCGGCCGTGGTGGCGATCCACGCCGAGGACCCGGTGGCGGTGTTCGCGGCGCTGCGGGTGATGGCGCGCTCGCTCGCCCGCGACGCCGCGCGGGACGGTGCCCGCGACGAGTCCCCCGGCGGCGACATCGACCTCTTCGTCCTCTCCGACACCCGCGACGGCGCGATCGCGGCGGTGGAGGAGCACGAGTTCGCCCGGATCCAGGCCTGGCGCGAGACCGCCGGCCCCGGCATCCCGCGGATCCGCTATCGCCGCCGCACCGAGAACATCGGGCGCAAGGCCGGCAACATCGCCGAGTTCACCAGGACCTACGGCGACCAGTACGACTTCATGATCGTGCTCGACGCCGACAGCCTGATGACCGGCGCCACGATGCGCCGCCTCGCCCGGCTGATGGAGGAGAGCCCGGCGACCGGCCTGATCCAGACCGTGTCCTACGCCGCCGGCCGCGACACGCTGTTCGCCCGCATCCAGCAATTCGCGGTGCGGCTCTACGCGCCGCTGGCCCTGCGCTGCCTCGAGACCTGGCAGGGGCCGGACGGGAGCTACTGGGGCCACAACGCGATCCTGCGGGTCGCGGCGTTCGCCGACCACGCCCAGCTGCCGGTGCTGCCGGGCAGGGCGCCCCTGGGCGGCGAGATCCTGTGCCACGACATCGTCGAGGGCGGGATGCTGGCCCGCGCCGGCTGGGAGGTCCGCCTGCTGCCGGAGATGGACGGCACCTGGGAGGAGATGCCGACGAACCTCGTCGACCTCCTCGGGCGCGAGCGCCGCTGGTGCCAGGGCAACATGCAGCACCTGCGCGTCCTGCCCTGGCCGGGCCTGCGCGCGGCGAGCCGCTGGCACCTCGCCGTCGGCATCGTCTCCTACGGGGTGCTGCCCCTGTGGATCGCCTACCTCGTCGCGGGGGCGTGGCTGGCCGCGCGCACCGGCGAGCTCGGCCTGCTCGGCTACGGGCTGACCGGCACCGGCGCCGCCGCGCACGGGCTCGCCGCGCTCACCCTCGCGGTGCTGGCCCTGCCGAAGCTCCTGAGCCTCGGCCACGTGCTCGCCTCCAAGGCGCGGCGCGACGCCTTCGGCGGCACCCGCTCGCTGCTGGCGAGCGCGGCGCTCGAGCAGGGCATCTGGGTGCTGCTCTGGCCGGTGATGACGCTGTTCACCGCCGGCGCGGTGATCTCGACCTTCTTCGGCCGGGTCGTGCGCTGGGACGCCCAGGCCCGCGACGACCGCAAGGTGAGCTGGGCGGAAGCCTGCCGCCTGCAGGCCGACGCCCTCGTGGTCGGCGCGCTCGCCGGCCTCGCGCTGGCGCTGGTCGGCGACCCGTGGCTCGCCCTGTGGCTGTCGCCGGTGGTGATCGCGCTGCTGACGAGCCCGGCCCAGAGCGTGCTGACCAGCCGGGCCGATCTCGGCCGGGCGGCCCGCGCCCGCGGCCTGTTCCTCACCGTCGACGACACCGCCCAGGCGCCCGAACTCGCCGACCTCGCCGGCAGCCGCGCCCTGCCGCCGCCCAAGCGCGCCCCCGTGCTGCGCGGGCCGCTCTGGGTCCCGGCCGCCGACGAGGCGTGACGCCGGACGGGGGCCGGGGCGGGCGTGCTGCCGACCCTATCCGCGCGCCGCCGTCTGCCCGACGGGCGCCCGCCGCATCAGCCGCGGGCGCCAGACGCCGAGCACCACGTTGGCGGTGGCGACGACCAGCAGCAGCCACAGGGTGTTGCGCTCCGGCCCGAGCGACTGGGCCAGCGTCGCCGGGTCGAGGCGGCCGGCCAAGGCCTCGGCGCTCAAGTCAGCCTCTTGCCGCATCGGCCCCTGGACGTAGACGAGGCCGCCCTCGAACATCAGCACGCCGGTGGCGAGCTTCGCCCAGGCCCAGGCCGCCCGGTGGAAGGCGCGCTGCGCCAGGGCGAGGAGGCCGGCCAGCAGCGTCAGCGCCAGCGCGGGCAGGAAGATCCAGGTGGCGACCGCGCCCATCGCGCCGCGCATCAGCGCGTATCCGGCCCGGTCGGCCGGCGGCGGCACGAACGCGAACAGCACGAGCAGGCAGGCCAACGCCCCCATCAGCCCGACCGCGCCCATCGTGTGCAGGAACTTCAGGAGGCGTCGCACGGCGTTCCATCCTCCCTCGGGGCCGAGGCTCATGAGCCGCGGCGGCGACAGGGTAGACCGGGAATCGGGATCGCGCACGCGACACGCCGTCCCGGCCCCCGGCGGCAGGCAACGGACGGCCCGCTCACGGGTTGGCCCGGCATGACGAGCATCGCCATCATGATCGGAACGCCGACGGGCTCGAAGCTCCTGGCCGCGGCGAGCGAGCGGCAGGCCGCCCTGTCGGCCGAGCGGATCATCCTGCGCTGCCCGCGCGCCGCCCTGCCGGTGCCGCTCTGGGTCCAGTGCGCCGACCCGGCAATCTCGGCCCGGCTCACCACCTATCTCGGCGGCCTCCAGGCCGAGCTGATCGGCGTCCCGGCGGCCTGACGCCGGGCGGCGGGGCGGATCGAGATCCGGTTCGCGCACGCGACGGTGCCGCGAACCGGTGCGGCGATCTCCGCCAGGCTCTTGCGTTTCCCGATTCGCTCGGGCCGGTGGCCATGACGGGTTCGGTGGCGAGCCTTGCGGCATGCAAGCCTTGCCGGTTGCGCGGCCTAGGCCCGAAGACCTATCCGGAACGGGCCATGGCCTATTTCGACCACGTGATCGATGGCGTGAGGCTCGACCTTGCCCATCTGGAGCCGCGCCGTCTGACGTTCTTCGTCGACAAGATCGGCCGTGCGCTGTCGATCGAGGTACGCTTCTCGAATCACTGCTTCACCGTCGGTTTCGCCGACGAACGTCACGACCGCCAGCACCTGATCTGGGACCATCAGAGCCGTCGCGCATACGATCCCGCGCGGCACGAACTCTCCCGCCGATTGCCGGCCATCGTCGACGCTTTGCCGGGTGCCTCGGTCTACATGACGCCAACGGATCGGAACTACGTCTATCTCGCCAACGTCGTGCTGGCCGATGGCGCGTGCTATCCGATGTACTTCAGCCTCCGCCGGGCGGCGCCCGGGCATCGGCAGCAACTGCTCATCGTCGTCGAGAGCGCGTACCCGGTGCAGGACCGGTGCAGGATCGGCGGCGGGTGCTGGCCGGCACGACCAAGATCAGCTTCGCGGTCCTGTGCGCGAAGGTGTACCAGGGTGATCGGGTGCGGCCCCGGGCGCGGCGCTGAGGCATTCTCAAGCGCGGTGGAGCCCGGCTCGCGTGAGGAAGATGCGATCTCACGACAGGACCGCGCCCTTTCCGGCGGGCCGGCATCCACGGTTCGGGACGGCTCCGGACGTGAAAGGCCCCTCGCTCACGGGGAGGAGGGGCCATCACTCGCCGGGACACTTGGCTATCTCGCGTTGCGCGTGGACCGACTGCGGTTGCCCGTCGTCGGCGGCCTGGGGCTATCGTGGCAAGCCGCTCAGGCGATCCGTCCCCAGGCACGGAATAAGGCACGCGCAGGCCGGAATTTCAAGGTTTCCTCCCCCTCAAGGTCCCTCGCGGCCCTCCTGCAGCCGCTCGACGCAACGGTAGCCGACGAAGCATTGCCGCTCGTCGCGGGTGGCCTCGTAATCGGGCCGCGTCGTCTCCTCGATGGTGCAGAAGCCGCCGTCGCGCACGATCCGCAGGTAGGTGAGCGGGCCGGTGCTCATCACCACGGCGCCTGCGCGGGCGACGAGGCCCGCGGCGGCGGCGCAGGTGAGCACGCGGGTGTCGGGCCGTCCCCCGCCCCCGCTCGGCGCATCATCCTGCCCCGTCGCCGGCCCCTGCGCCCGGGCCGGGTGGGCGAGGCAGGCGAGCGTCAGGGCGAGGGCGAGCCGGCGCCGGGCGGCGGGTGCGGTCACCGCAGCTCCTCGTGCCAGGTCCGCCCGTCGCGCTCGATCAGGGCGATGGCGGCGGTGGGGCCCCAGCTGCCGGCCGGGTAGGCGCGCGGCGGCTCGCGGCGGTCGGCCCAGGCCTTGAGCAGGCTGTCGGCCCAGGCCCAGGCGACCTCGACCTCGTCGCGGCGCATGAACAGGGTGGCGTTGCCGCGCACCACGTCCATCAGCAGGCGCTCGTAGGCGTCGGGATAGCGCTGCTTGAAGGTCTCCTCGAACGAGATGTCGAGGTTGGTCGGCCGCAGGCGCATGCCGCCGGGGCCGGGATCCTTGGTCATCACCTCGAGCTTCATGCCCTCCTGCGGCTGCAGGCGGATGACGAGGCGGTTGGGCTCGCGCCCGAACGATTCCTCCGGGAAGATCGAGAACGGCGCGGCGCGGAACTGCACCACGATCTCGGACAGCTTCTGCGGCAGCCGCTTGCCGGTGCGCAGGTAGAACGGCACGCCGGCCCAGCGCCAGGACTGGACCTCGACCTTGCAGGCGACGAAGGTCTCGGTGCGGCTGTCGTGCCCGAGCTCGTTGAGGTAGCCCTCCACCGGCTTGCCGTCGACGGCGCCCTGGACGTACTGGCCGCGCACCGTCACGTGCTGCACGTCGCCCGCGGTGATCGGCTTGAGGGCGCGCAGCACCTTCAGCTTCTCGTCGCGCACCGAGTTGGCGTCGAGGTTGAGCGGGCTCTCCATCGCGGTGAGGCAGAGCAGCTGCAGGATGTGGTTCTGCAGCATGTCGCGCAGGGCGCCGGACGTGTCGTAGTAGCCGGCCCGGCCCTCGACCCCGACGGTCTCGGCCACCGTGATCTGGACGTGGTCGATCACGTCGGCCGTCCAGAGCCGGTCGAAGATCGTGTTGGCGAAGCGCAGCGCCAGCAGGTTCTGCACCGTCTCCTTGCCGAGGTAGTGGTCGATCCGGAAGATCTGCTCCTCGGGAAACACCTCGCCGACCGCGTCGTTGATCGCGCGGGCCGAGGTCAGGTCCTTGCCGATCGGCTTCTCGAGCACGACGCGGGATTTCGGGCCGACGAGGCCGAACTTGGCGAGGTTCCGGCAGATCGAGCCGTAGAGGTCGGGCGAGGTGGCGAGGTAGAACGGGCGCACCTGGTCCGGCCGCTCGTCGAGCTTGGCCACGAGCTCGGTCCAGCCGTCGTCGCCGGCGCCGTCGACCGCGACGTAGTCGAGATGGTCGAGGAAGGCGGCGAGCGTCTCCGGGTCGAGGTCGTCGGGGGCCACGAAGCGCTTCAGCGCGTCCTGCGTGCGGGCGCGGAACGCCTCGACCGCGAGCTCGGAGCGCGAGGCGCCGATGATCCGGGAGGTGGCCGGGATCTGGCCGTCCTTGTAGCGGTGGTACAGGGCCGGCAGCAGCTTGCGGGTGGTGAGGTCGCCGGTCGCGCCGAACACGACGTAGTCGAAGGAGGCGACGGGAATGATGGTGGCCAAGGGCTGCTCCCGGTTCGATGCGGCGGCGTGGCGGTCCGCCGGCGGGCGGCTCGCGCCGCCGGCCCGATCACACCCCGCGGCTTAGGCCTTTGCAATTGCTTCGCCAAGGTTCGCGACGGCTTCGCCGAGGAGCGGCCGAGAGGGGCGGCCGAGAAGGGCGGCGAAGCGGCGGGCGGGGACGGATGCGGCGGGTCCGGTGCCGTTAAGCACGTCGCTTAGCGAGATCTTCAAATGGGACCATCATCCTCACGGTGTCGCCGCCGGTCTTCGCGCGGTCGCACGCGGGTCTCCGGGAGGTCGGTCCGGCCATGCAGCAGGGTTACGAGCGGTTCGATCGCGACGCGGACTGGGAGGACGCGCGGCCCCGCCGCCGGAGCGCGATCGGGCGGGTGTTCGGGCTGCTCAAGCTCGTGCTGTTCCTCGCCCCGATCGCGCTGTTCGCGGCGAGCTACCTCGTGACCGATTGCGGGTCGCGCTCGGGCGGCGGCCTCGGCCAGCTGCTCAAGGCCGGCGCCTGCGCCCGCAACGAGATGCTGAACCGCGCCCTGTCCCTGCCGGACGACCTCGGCACCCTGCGCCGCGCGATGAACTGACCGCGCGCCGCGCACGGGACGGCCTCGGACGAGGCGACGCCCCCCGAGACACCCGCCCCGACGACGCGACCCGCGCCGCCCGCCCTTTCGAACGAGCCGATCATGCACGCCCCGCCCCCCGGAACCGACGCGCAGCCCACCCTCACCGAGGCGGAGGCGGCCCGCGCCCGCCTCGACCGGATTGCCCGCACCGCGCAGGAGCCGGTGCGCCCGACGCCCGAGGGGGCCCGCGCCGCGGACGCCCTGCGCCGGCGCCGGCACGGCGCGGGCCGGCGCGAGGGCTTCCGCCTCGGCTGGGGCGGCTGGCTCGTGGTCGAGCTCGTGGTCATCGCCGCCATCGCCGGCATCTACCTGGCCTGGCCGCCGACCGCCGCCTGCCGCGAGCAGGAGGCGACGTTGGGCTTCTTCGCCGGCGACACCCTCGGCAAATGCATCCGCCGCGGCGTCGCCGCCCGCATCGACGACGTCGACCAGCGCCTCAAGATGGCGGTGCGCCATTCGGGGCATTGACGCGCCCGAGGCTCCGCCTTCGCGGCACCCGGTCGCGGCTCACACGGGCAGCGGGCTGTCCGTTTTGACCTCCTCCATCACCGCGTAGGTGCGCGTCTCCTTCACGCCGGGCAGGTCGACCATGACCTGCCCGAGGAAGCGGCGGTAGGCGGCCATGTCCTTCACCCGGGCCTTGAGCAGGTAGTCGAAGCCGCCGGCCACCATGTGGCATTCCAGGATCTCCGGCACGCGGCGGACCTCCTGCGAGAAGTGGTCGAACACCGCGCCGGTGGTCTTGTCGAGCAGCACCTCGATGAACACCAGCAATCCCAGATCGAGCATCGCCGGATCGAGGCGGGCACCGTAGCCGGTGATGTAGCCCGCGCGGGTCAGCCGCTTCAGGCGCTCGGCCGTGGCGGTGGGCGAGAGCCTGAGCCGCTCGGCGAGGTCGACGGTGGCGATGCGCCCGTCCTGCTGCAGGATGCGCAGGATGGCGGCATCGGTCGAATCGGTGGTCTTCACGCGCAGAACGCCATTCCGATGGGGAATCCGCCGGTCTTCGACGCGACCCACGGATTTTAGCACCGCGCCGCCGCGGCTACAAAATGGTCCGTGCCCGGCCGGCGGCCGGCGGCGGAGGGAGGCGGGGTCTGCCATGTCGATCGTGTCGTCGTCGATCGTGTCTTCCCCTCGGCCCGTCGTGCCCGCCCGCCCGTCCTTCACGGATCTCGCCGACGACCTGCCCGCGTCGTCGCCGCTGCGCGCGGCGATCGTCGCGGCGCACCGGCGCCCGGAGGCGGCGTGCCTGGCGCCGCTCCTCGACCGCGCGCAGCTTCCGCCCGAGGCGGCGTCGCGCGTCGCGGCGACGGCGCGCAGCCTGGTCGCGGGCCTGCGGCGGACGGCGAAGCGGGGCGGCGTCGAGGGCCTGATCCACGAATACGACCTGTCGAACCAGGAGGGCGTCGCCCTGATGTGCCTCGCCGAGGCCCTGCTGCGCATCCCGGACGCGGCGACCCGCGACGCGCTGATCCGCGACAAGATCGCCCCCGGCGACTGGCGGGCCCATCTCGGCCACAGCCCCTCGCCGTTCGTCAACGCGGCGACCTGGGGCCTGCTGGTGACCGGCAAGCTCACCGCGACGACGCGCGAGCGCGGCCTGTCCGCGGCCCTGACGCGCCTGATCGGGCGGGGCGGGGAGCCGTTGATCCGCCGGGGCGTGGACCTCGCCATGCGGTTGATGGGCGAGCAGTTCGTGATGGGCGAGACCATCGCCGAGGCCCTGCGCCGGGCGCGCCCCAACGAGGCGAAGGGGTTCGCCTATTCCTACGACATGCTCGGGGAGGCCGCGGCCACGGAAGCGGATGCCGCCCGCTACCAGGCCGCCTACGCGGCGGCGATCCATGCCATCGGGCGGGAATCGGCCGGCCGGGGCGTCATCGGGGGGCCGGGCATCTCGATCAAGCTCTCGGCGCTGCACCCGCGCTACACGCGGACGAAGCGCGCCCGCGTGCTCGCGGAGCTGATCCCCCGGGCGAAGGCGCTGGCCGTGCTGGCCAGGGGGTACGGCATCGGCCTGAACATCGACGCCGAGGAGGCCGACCGGCTCGACCTCTCCCTCGACATCCTCGAGGCGTTGGCCACCGACCCGGACCTCGCGGCCTGGGACGGGCTCGGCTTCGTGATCCAGGCCTACGGCCGGCGCTGCCCCTTCGTCGTCGACTGGCTCGTCGACCTCGCCCGCCGGAGCGGCCGCCGCCCGATGGTCCGGCTGGTGAAGGGCGCCTACTGGGACGGCGAGATCAAGCGGGCGCAGGTCGAGGGGCTCTCCGACTTCCCGGTCTTCACCCGCAAGGCCCACACCGACGTGTCCTACCTCGCCTGCGCCCGGATGCTGCTGGCCGCGCCGGACGCGGTGTTCCCGCAATTCGCGACCCACAACGCGCAGACCGTGGCCAGCATCCTGGAGATGGCCGGCCCCGGCTTCCGGCCCGGCGACTACGAGTTCCAGTGCCTGCACGGGATGGGCGAGCCGCTCTACGCGGCGGTGGTCGGCCCGGGCGGGCTCGACCGGCCGTGCCGGATCTACGCCCCCGTCGGCACCCACGAGACCCTGCTCGCCTACCTCGTCCGGCGGCTCCTGGAGAACGGCGCGAACGCTTCCTTCGTCAACCGCATCGCCGACGCCTCCGTCTCGCTCGACGACCTCGTCGCCGATCCGGTCGCGACGGTGCGGGCGATGCGCCCGCCGGGGGCGCCGCACCCGCGGATCGCGGCCCCGCGCGACCTGTTCGGCGCCGGGCGGCCGAACGCGGCCGGGCTCGACCTGAACGACGAGGCCGTGCTCGCCCGGCTCGCCGCCGACCTGCCGGCGCGTGCCGCCGCGGATTGGGCCGCCGTCCCGTCCGGGCGCTCCGCCGCGGAGGCCCGCGACCCGGTCCTCAACCCTGCCGATCGCACAGACGTGGTGGGCCGCGTGCGCGCGGCGGAGCCCGCCGACATCGCCCGCGTCCTGGCGGCCGCAGCGGCGGCGGCCCCGGGCTGGGCGGCGATGGCGCCGGCCCTCCGCGCCGGCCTGCTCCGCGCCGCCGCGGACGCCTTCGAGGCGCGGATGCCGGTCCTGCTCGGCCTGATCGTGCGGGAGGCGGGCAAGTCCCTGGCGAACGCCGTCGCCGAGGTGCGGGAGGCGGTGGACTTCCTGCGCTACTATGCCGGCGAGGCCGAACGGGTCTGCGGCCCGGAGGCACGGCCCCTCGGCCCGGTCGCCTGCATCGCCCCCTGGAACTTCCCCCTCGCGATCTTCACCGGGCAGGTCGCGGCCGCCCTCGCGGCCGGCAACCCCGTGCTCGCCAAGCCGGCCGAGGAGACCCCGCTCGTCGCGGCCGAGGCGGTGCGGCTGCTGGGCGAGGCCGGGATCCCGGCGGGGGTGCTGCATCTCCTGCCCGGTGCGGGCGCGGTCGGCGCGGCGCTCGTCGGCGATGCCCGGGTCCAGGGCGTGATGTTCACCGGCTCGACCGCCGTCGCCCGCCTGATCCAGCGGACGCTGGCGGACCGCCTGACCGCGGACGGGCGGCCGGTGCCGCTCGTCGCCGAGACCGGGGGGCAGAACGCGATGATCGTGGATTCCTCCGCCCTGCCCGAGCAGGTGGTGGCGGACGTCCTCGCCTCCGCCTTCGATTCGGCCGGCCAGCGCTGCTCGGCCCTGCGCATCCTGTGCCTGCAGGAGGAGATCGCCGAGCGGACGCTCGCCATGCTGCACGGGGCCCTGCGCGAGCTCGCGGTGGGCGATCCCCGGCGCCTGTCCGTCGACGTCGGCCCGGTGATCACCGCCGAGGCGGCCGAAGGGATCTTCCGCCACATCGAGACGATGCGGAGCCGGGGCCACGCGATCGCGCAAGGGGGCGAGAACCCGCAAGGGCGGAAGGATCCGGCCCTGGACGCGGGCAGCTTCGTGCCCCCGACGGTGATCGCGATCGACCGGGTCTCGGACGTGGAGGCCGAGGTGTTCGGGCCGGTTCTCCACGTGCTTCGCTACCGGCGGGACGACCTCGATGCCCTCGTCGACGCCATCGACGCCACCGGCTACGGGCTGACCTTCGGCCTGCACACCCGCATCGAGGAGACGGTGACGCGCGTCCTCGACCGGATCGGGGCGGGCAACGTCTACGTCAACCGCAACACCATCGGCGCCGTCGTCGGCGTGCAGCCGTTCGGCGGCACGGGCCTGTCCGGCACGGGGCCGAAGGCCGGCGGGCCGCGCTACCTCCGCCGGCTGATGACGCGCCCGGCCCCGTCCTGGGCCGATGCCCCCGCCGACGCGGCCCGGTCCCCGGCCGAGGCGGTCGTCGATCCGGTCGCTCGGGCCTACATCGGCTGGCTCCGGCAGCGGGGCCACGCCGAGGTCGCGTCCCGGGTCGAGCGCGATCTCGCCCGGATGCCCGCGCTGACCGAATCGGTGCTGCCGGGCCCGGTCGGCGAGCGCAACAGCTACGGCCTCCGCCCGCGCGGCCCGATCGCGGCGCTCGCCTCGGACGAGGCGGGAACCCTGCGCCAGCTCGGCGCGATCCTGGCCACCGGCCAGCGCGCGGTGATCGCGGCGGAGCGGGCGTCGTCGGGCCTGCTCGACGGCCTGCCCGCGGCGGTCCTGCGGAGGATCGTCCCCGCCGAGGATCCCGCGCGCGCCCCCGGCCTCGGCGGGGTGCTGCACGCGGGCGGGCGGGCCGATCTCGCGGGGCTGGTCCGCCGGATCGCCGAGCGCGACGGGCCGATCCTCACGATCCTGTCGATCCCCACGGCCTCCGATCCGGAGGCGGGTTACGAGCTCTCGGACCTGTTCGCGGAACGCACGGTGTCGATCAACACGGCGGCGGCGGGCGGCAACGCCAGCCTGATGGCGCTCGACGCATGATCCCATGCGATCCGGCAGCGCCCGTGCCGGGATCGGCGCCGACGAAAAAGGCGCGCCTCTTGGCAGAGGTGCGCCCTGAGTTGGTTCCGGTCTCGTGAAGGAACCCGGGTGGGATACGGGGTCGGCGCGGCGCGGGCAAGGTCTGGTCGGCGATATGCCAGCAGTGTGGCCGTGTCATCGAAATGTAACTTGGGTTAAGCCGGAGCCGGAGCGCGGGCGGCCCGTCGCATGAAGGAACGAACCCATGGCATCGATGCAGGAGATCGCGGCGACGATGCGCAGCGTCGTCACGCCCGGGATGACGCCGAAGGCGATCCGCGCGGCCATCCGGGAGAAGCACCCGGAGGCGAGCAAGAAGGAGATCGTCCGCGCCGCGTTCTACGCCCTTGCCGAGGCCCCGGCCGCGGACGGGGACGCGTCGGCGGATCTGCACGGCTTCGCCCTGTCCGAGCGCGGCGCCGACGAGGAGGCCGACGCGGTCGTGACGGTGCGCAAGCGCAAGCGGAAGAAGCACGCGCCCGCCGCGGCCGCGATCGCGCCGGCGCATTGAGGCCGAGGGCTGCGGGCCCTCCGAGGGGCGGGACCGTCGGGCCGACACGCGGTCTCGCGACGACGATGCGGCGCCGGCTCGCCCGTCCTCACGTCAGCATGGAGGTCAGCAGCGCGCGCAGCTGCGCCGGCTTGATCGGCTTGTGCACCAGCTCGGCGCCGAGGGCCGCCGCCTCGGCCGCGATCTCGGGGGCGTGGTCGGCGGTGGTGACGATGACGGGTAGCGGCGCGGTGCGCCCTTCCCGGAGCAGGGCGGCGACGTCGAGCCCGCGGGCGCCGTCGTCGAGGTGGTAGTCGAGGATCAGGATGTCGGGCGCGAGCCCGCCCGCACGCAGGGCGGCCGCGACGCCGGCGGGATCGCGGAAGGTGGCGACGCGCGCATCCCAGTTCCCGAGCAGCCGCTCGAGCGCGTCGGCGGTGGCGGCGTCGTTCTCGACCACGACGACGCGGGCGCCCGAGAGCCGCGTCACCACCGGCCCGGGCCGCGCCGCGGGCTCGGACGCGGCCGGCACGGCGCTCGGGGGCAGGGTGAGCGACACCCGCGTGCCGCGCCCCGGGCGGGAGGCCAGCGCCAGCGGGTGGTCGAGCGCCAGCGCCAGGCGCCGCACGATCGAGAGCCCGAGGCCGAGGCCCGGCCCGTCGCCCTCGGCGGCGCGCGGCGGCGTCCCGGCGCCGTTCGCGCTGCCGCGGTAGAACTCGTCGAACACCAGCGCGTGCTCGTCGGCGGCGATGCCGCAGCCGGTATCGATCACGTCGACCCGGACCGTGCCGGCGCGGCGGCGCGCGACCAGGGCGACGCCGCCGGACGCGGTGTAGCGGATCGCGTTGGAGAGCAGGTTCTGCAGGATGCGCCGCAGCAGGATGCCGTCGCTCGACACCGCCAGCTCCGGGCTGCGCACCACCAGGCGCAGGCCCCTGCGCGCGGCGAACGGCGCGAAGCTCGCCGCCAGCCCCGCCAGCAGGTCGGGCAGCGGCACGGGCCGCACCTGCGGGTGGACGATGCCGGCATCGAGCTTGGAGATGTCGAGCAGGGTCTTGATCAGGTCCTCGATCGTCTGCAGGCCGCGCTCGACCTGGGCGCCGATCAGGCTCGCCTCGGGCCCGAGCGGCAGGTCGGCGAGCGCCGAGATCGAGAGGCGGGCGGCGTTCAGCGGCTGCAGCAGGTCGTGGCTGGCGGCGGCCAGGAACCGGGTCTTGGAGCGGTTGGCGGTCTCGGCCTCCTCCTTGGCCGCCACCAGCGCTTCGTTCGAGCGCTCGAGGCGGTGCATCAGCGCCGTCAGCTCCTCGGTGCGGGTGCGGACGCGGCCCTCCAGGGTGATCGCGGTCTGGAACAAAGCATAGGCGCCGCCGCGCTGGTCGGTGCTGCGCTCCACATGCGCCATCAGCGCGGCGTTGATCCGCTCGAGCTTGGCGATGCGCCGGCGCAGGGACGCCTCGCCCTCCAGACCGGCGTCGTGCAGGGTCACGGGAGCGCCGGCGGGGCGGACGTCGCCTCCGCAGGCCCTTCGCTCGCAAGCCTCTCGTCCGCGGGCCTTTTGCCGATGGCGATGCCGGTCAACGTCTGGTTGAGGTGCATCGCCCGGTACTGCTCGCCGTAGGTCTCGAAGCCGACCATGTCGTAGCGCCGGTAGAGGTCGGCGATGCCCTGGCGCACCTGCCGGCTCTCGGCGTCGAGCCGGCGCAGCACGCATTCGAAGCCGATGATCAGGTCGACGCCGCCGAGCGCCCGGTCGAGCCGGGCGAGCTCCGCCCGGGTCGAGGCGACGATGTCGCGCGGCTCGGCCAGCGTCAGCACCACGCCCTCGTCGATGGCGCAGAAGAAGCTGAGGGAGCCGTCGGCGTTGAGCCGCCGGATCGAGCGGCAGAAGTATTCGCCGCCGACCTTCACCGCGAGCGGGTAGGCGGCGAAGCTCATCGGCGTCAGCCGCTCGGGGTCGAGCCCCACCGCCATGGCGTATTCGCGCGCGGCCGGCTCGGCGTTGAGCTCGTAGACGGTGCGCGACTCGCCGTCCGAGGCGGTCACCACGAACTTCACGTCGGTCGGCTCGAAGTTGTCGCTCTTGAAGATCTGCACCGGAAAGTCGCTCTCGACGAGGAGCAGCACGGCGGCGTTGCGGTGGATCGCGCCGCCGTGCAGCAGCACCGCGTCGCGGAAGGTGAGGTCGTCGCCGGCCGAGCCGCCGACCAGCGGGATGCCCTCCAGCGCCCAGGCGATGGCCGAGACCACGGTCTCCTCGGCGTTGGCGAGCCCGTCGATCAGCGAGAGCGCGAAGCAGCGGGTCGGCTGGGCGTGGTCGGGCCCGTGCGGCTCGAGCCGGCGGCGCAGCGCCCGCACCGCGCCCGCGGTGCGCTCGACGTCGAGGTGGTCGATCGCGTCGAGCACCGTCGAGACGATGCGGAAGCCGTCCGCCGGGAACGCGATCGCCACCAGGCCGCGGTCGAGCCCGCCGGCCGGCGCGATCCCGCCCGACATGGTGCAGCCGGAAATCTCGGCCCGCGGAAACGCCTCGGCCAGCCGCCGGCTCAGGTTTTCGGGGTCGTAGTCGGGGGAGAAGAACACCAGGAGCTGGGCCGCGTCGGCGCCGACCGCCCGCGCGATCTCGGCGACGGCCTCGCCGGCGGAGCTGCGCTCCGTCCACGCCGTCCTGATGCCGCACAGATGCGTGCGCATCTGCGTTCCCTGTGCCACGCCCCGCCCCCGATCGCCGTCGGCCCCCGGGTTGGTCCGCAGGCGGCACGCGCGAGTATGTGGCGGGCAACCGAAACGTGCAACCGGTGGCGGAATCGCGCCCGGCACGGCCGGGATCCGCGCGGCCCGGCAGGGGCAAGCGGGTCTCGCGGCATCGGAACGGCCGACCCGCAAAAGGGTCGCTCCGCAACCGACGCGCCGGCGTGGCCGGGCGGCTACATAAATCGCGCGGCGGATGCGGCTAAACCGGGGCCATGCCCGGACGCCACCGCCTTCAGAACGTCATCGAGAGCGCCATCGACTTCGCCGTCATCGTCACCGACCCGGAAGGCGCGGTGACGGAGTGGAACGCGGGGGCGGAGACCATCTTCGGCTGGCCCCGCGAGGCGGTCGTCGGCGGGTCGTCGGCGCGCATCTTCACCGCGGAGGACCGGGCCGCGGGCTGCGTCGAGCGGGAGATGCGCGCCGCCCTCGCCGAGGGCCAGGCGAGCGACGAGCGCTGGCACCTGCGCCGGGACGGTAGCCGGTTCTGGGCCTCCGGCGCGCTGATGCCGCTGCGCGACGAGGACGGCGTCCACCAGGGCTACGTCAAGATCGTCCGCGACCGCACCCAGCAGCACGAGGCCGGCGAGCGCCTGCGCGCGACGCAGGACCGCTTCAGCACGCTCCTGGAGACCATCGAGACCGCCTTCGCCATCGTCGAGGTGCGGTTCGAGGGCGAGCGCCCGGTCGATTACCGCTTCATCGAGGCGAACCCGGCCTTCGAGCGCCAGGCCGGGGTGAACCTGCGCGGCAAGTGGGTCACCGAGTTCGCGCCCGACCTGGAGCGGTTCTGGTTCGAGACCTACGGCCGCGTCGCCTGGACCGGGGAGCCGGCGACGTTCGAGAGCTATGCGGAGGCGTTCGCGCGCTGGTTCGACGTGCGCGCCGTGCGGGTCGGGGATCCGGCCGAGCGGCAGATCGCGATCTTCTTCAACGACGTCACCGAGCGCAAGCGCGCGGAGGAGCGCCTGCGCGTCAGCGAGACCCTAGCGCGCGAGAATGCCGAGCGGGTGCAGCTCGCCCTCGAGGCCGGCGCGATCATCGGGACCTGGCACTGGGACCTGCCGACCGACCGGTTCACCGTCGACGAGGCCTTCGCCCGCAGCTTCGGCCTCGACCCGGCGCTCGGCCGCACCGGCATCCCGCTCGCCCAGATCGTCGCCACCGTCCACCCCGACGACCAGGTCGGCCTGGCCGCGGCGATCGACGCGGCGATCCGGAAGGGCGGCGCCTACGCGCACCAGTACCGCGTGCGCCGGACGGACGGGCGCTACTACTGGATCGAGGCCAACGGCCGGGTCGAGTGGGCCGAGGACGGCACCCCGTCGAGCTTCCCCGGCGTTCTGATCGACGTCGAGGAGCGCCGCGCCGTGCAGGCGGAGCGCGACCGGGCGGCGGCGGCGCTGCGCGCCCTCAACGAGACCCTGGAGCAGCGCGTCGCCGAGCGGACGGCCGAGCTGATGCAGACCGAGGCGGCCTTGCGGCAATCGCAGAAGATGGAGGCGGTGGGCCAGCTCACCGGCGGCCTGGCGCACGACTTCAACAACCTGCTGGCCGGCATCTCCGGCGCGCTGGAGCTGATGCAGAGCCGGATCGGCCAGGGCCGGTTCGACGACCTCGAGCGCTACATGGGCGTGGCGCAGGGGGCGGCCCGCCGCGCGGCCGCGCTGACCCACCGCCTGCTCGCCTTCTCGCGCCGGCAGACGCTGACGCCGAAGCCGACCGACGTGAACGGGCTGATCGGCGGGATGGAGGAGCTGATCCGCCGGACCATCGGCCCCGAGATCGCGCTAGAGCGGGTCGGCGCGGCGAACCTGTGGCCGGCGCTGATCGATCCGGGCCAGCTCGAGAACGCGCTGCTGAACCTCTGCATCAACGCCCGCGACGCGATGCCGAACGGCGGCCGCATCACCATCGAGACCGCCAACTCCCGGCTGGACCGGGCGGCCGCGACCGCGCACGACATCCCCGAGGGCGAGTATCTCGCGGTGTGCGTGACCGACACCGGCACCGGCATGCCGCCCGAGGTGGTGGCCCGGGTGTTCGAGCCGTTCTTCACCACGAAGCCGATGGGCCAGGGGACGGGCCTCGGCCTGTCGATGATCCACGGCTTCGCCCGGCAATCGGGCGGGCAGGTGCGGATCCGGTCCGAGCCCGGCCGGGGCACCGCCGTCTGCCTGTACATGCCGCGCCACCACGGCGAGGCCGACGGCGACGACGGGGCGCCCGTCCCCGCCGAGGCCGCCCGGGCCGAGCAGGGCGAGACGGTGCTGATCGTCGACGACGAGCCCTCGGTGCGCATGCTGGTCACCGAGGTGCTGGAGGATCTTGGCTACACCGCGATCGAGGCGGCCGACGGCGTCGCCGGTCTGGCGGTGCTGCAATCGGACATGCGCATCGACCTGCTCGTCACCGACGTCGGCCTGCCCGGCGGCATGAACGGCCGCCAGATGGCGGACGCGGCCCGCGTCGGCCGGCCCGACCTCAAGGTGCTGTTCATCACCGGCTACGCCGAGACCGCGATCCTCGGCCACGGCCACCTCGACCCCGGCATGGAGGTGCTGACCAAGCCCTTCCCGATGGACGCCCTCGCCACCCGCCTCAAGGCGCTGATCGCCGGGCGGTAGGGGCTCTGCCGGCGATCCGAGGGGCTGCGACCCTTTGCGGACGCTGGAAAGGTCCGCTCGGGGCGGATCGGCGCGCGCAAGGCAACGCAACGCTTTGATCAGGTTCTTGAGGCAGTCTTGGCGCCTATCGAGACCGATAAGCCAAGAGGCCGGACGAGAACGATGCGGATTGTATCAGGCGGCGACGAGGAAGCCAGGACGATCCAGCTGTCGGAAGTGCTGGGTGCCTTGAGCCACGCCCTCGACCTGACGGAAGGTCAGCCCGTCGGGCATTGCGTGCGCGCGACCTGGATCGGCTTCCACATCGGCCGCGAGATGGGCCTCCCGGACTTGCAGCTCTGGGAACTCTACCACACGGTGATGCTGAAGGATCTCGGGTGCTCCAGCAACGCCGCGCGCATCTGCGAGCTCTATCTGTCCGACGATCTCAGCTTCAAACGCGACTTCAAGACGGTGAGCGACAGCCTGCCGAAGGTGCTCGGCTTCGTCTTCTCTCATACCGGCCTCAAGGCCGGCCTCGCCGAACGCTTCCGTGCCGTGCTCAACATCCTGCAGAACGGCGGAGCGATCACCGACGAACTGATCCAAACCCGCTGCCAGCGCGGTGCCCAGATCGCCCGGCAGCTTCGCTTCCCCGCGAGCGTTTGCGAGGCCATCCACGCGCTGGACGAGCACTGGAACGGCGGCGGCAGACCGGACCGCCTGGTCGGCCCGGGGATCCCGCTCTACGCACGGATGGCGTTGCTCGCTCAGGTCGTGGACGTGTTCCACACCGCAGCCGGCCCCGCGGCCGCGATGGCCGAGGTGCGGGCGCGCTCGGGCACATGGTTCGATCCTCAGATCGTCGCCTGCTTCGAAGCGGCCGCATCCGAACCCGGCTTCTGGGATACCCTGGCCTCGGATGAGGTCGAGGAGGCGGTGTTCGCGTTGGCACCGGTCAGCCCAATCGTCGTTGATGAGGACTACCTCGACGACATCGCCCGTGCCTTCGCGCAGATCATCGACGCCAAGAGCCCGTTCACCTCCGGCCATTCGGAGCGGGTTGCCGTCTACGCCGACATGATCGCGGCCGAGCTTGGCTACACGTCGGAGCGCCGCCGCTGGCTGAAGCGGGCTGCGCTGCTTCACGACGTCGGCAAGCTCGGGGTCTCGAACGCGATCCTCGACAAGAACGGCAAGCTGGATGACGCGGAGTGGCGGGACATGCGCAATCACGCGTCCCTCTCCGAGACCATCCTGACCCGCGCAGCCGTGTTCCATGAGATGGCCCGCATCGGTGGCGGACACCACGAACGGCTGGACGGGAAGGGCTATCCGCGCGGCTTGAGCGGCGACGCGATCGAGCCCGAGACCCGCATCGTCTCGGTCGCCGACGTGTTCGACGCGCTGACAGCCGACCGGCCCTACCGGGCGGCCATGTCGATCGAGAAGGCGCTCGGCATCATGCGCGCGGATCTCGGCACTGCGTTCGACCCGATCTGCTTCGCGGCGCTGGAGCGTGCGCTCGCCTCGATCGAGGGCGATCTTGCGCGGGCGGCTTGAGCGAGCCGCCTCTCGGCGAACCCTCCGACTACCGGATCAGGATCATCTTGGAGGCCCTGCCGTCGGCACGAGGTGACGCGTCTCCCGACGCCGAGACGATGACCGTGCGCACCACCCAACCGCAGGCGGGCGAACCCAAGGCCCGGAGGAAAAGCCAATTGAGGCCGCGGGTCAGCATGATCTGAGCTTTCTGATGTTGGCTTGCGCTGAAGGCGTCGGCTGAAAAATCTGGCACCCGCCCTGTGAGTTCATCATGCAGCATCCGGCAGGACAGGGTGATAGCAAAGTCGATCGCATTTGATGCAACCGGAAGTACAACTTCTAGGAGTGCAAGTCTTCGATCGCGCTGACCGTCCGGAACGCCGCCTTCGTCGGCTTTCGAAAACCACCGACGTCGGCGTCAAGGGCGTGGTCGGGTCCGACTCCGGACGTCTGCTTCCGGGGAAAACGCCAGGGGCCGCTTTCCATCCGATCCGGTCGCAGAGCGGACCGGCTGATCTCGGCCCGTGCCGGCCGTGCGGACAAGCATCCGCCGGTGTCGGAAGCCGCCGTCATCGACCGGCTTGGCCATTCCGCCTCGGGGCTGGGAGGCGGCCCGGGCCGGCGGTCGGAGGTTCGGCAGCGTGCGCCCGCGCGCCGCCGCGATGACGTCGGGCGCGGGGATGTCGACCCATGCGCCACCGCCGGTGTCGGCGCCCGCTTCGAGCCAGTCGCCCACGATCCGGTAGCCGAGGGTGTAGCCGAGCCAGCGCGGATACCGTCCTGCCCCGAAGAACCAGGCGCGGTGGTCGTGCCCGGCGCCCGCGAGCGTCGCGTCGTCGGGCAGGTTGGCCGCGAGTTCCGCGTCGGTCACGGCGCATTCCCACGGCTCGGGCGGCGAATCGAACAGGCGGCCGACGAACCGCCCCGCCAAGCCCTCGCTCACGAGGGCCTCGCCCAGCGTCCGGCCGTAGCCGGGCCCGGCCATGCGCATGCCGTGGTGCGCCTCGTGCGCGACGGTCCGGCGCAGATCCCCGTCACGCAGCGCGCGGGCGAAGTTGGGATTGCCGTGGTCGAGGGTGTGGGAGAACAGGCCGGGGCGCACCGCCCCTCCCGTCGTGCCGGTCTCCGGAATCACCGCGCCGGGCAGGCGCTGCCGATCGCGTCGCGGCGAACCGCCCTTCGACCGGCAGCCCAGGCCGGCGCCCGGACCGCACGGTCCCGACGCGACCCGCCGGCCGTGCGGCCCCGTCGCCCGGCGCGCCCGCGCGCGGTGTGCGCCCCGTCACCGCGTCGTCCCGGGCCGCCGCCTAAGCCAGGCCGGATGAGCATCAGCATCCACGACGTCAGCGTCCCGGTCTTCGTCCACGCGCTTGGCAACATGAGCGCGTGGCTCGACAAGGCGGCGGCGGAGAAGCCGGAGGCCGACCTGCTCGGCCGGCGGCTGGCTCCGGACATGAAGCCGTTGCCGGCCCAGTATCAGATGGCGTCCGACAGCGCGAAGAACGCGGTGGCCCGGCTCGCCGGGATCGCGGCGCCCGCGATGCCCGACGTCGAGGCGAGCTTCGCCGAGCTCAAGGCGCGCTGCGCCCGGACGATCGCCTTCGTCGAGGGCGTCGATCCGGCGGCTCTGGCCCTCGGCGCGGAGCGCGCGGTGGAGCTGACGTTCCCGAACGGCATGGGATACCGCTTCAGCGGGCAGGGCTACCTCACCGGCTTCGCGCTTCCGAACTTCTTCTTCCACGTCACCACGGCCTACGGCATCCTGCGGGCCGCCGGGGTGAGCCTCGGCAAGCCGGATTTCCTGCAGCATCTCGGGCCGCCGACCCTCCACGCCGCGAAGTAGCCGCGCGGGCTCCCCGGCCCGGACCCGATCCCCGGGATCGGGGGCGCGCGGGATCGCGCCAACGCCTGTGACGATGTCGCCCGGGCCGTTTCGGGGCGGCGCGTGAGCCTTCGCGCCGCCGGCGCGTTCACGGCCCGTGTCCGCATCCGAACGGGAGCCCCGATGTCGAGCCTGGCCGAGCGAAAGGCGCGCCTGATCGTCCACGGCGATCGGCCCTACAACGCCGAGCCGCCGCTCGTCCGGTTGCGGGCCGCCTACCGGACCCCGGCGGAGGACTTCTACGTCCGCTCGCACGGCGACCTGCCGGACCTCGACCCCGACACCTGGCGCCTCGCCGTCGAGGGCGGAGACGGTGCCGCGCGGGCGCTTTCGCTGCACGACCTGCGGACCCGCTTCCCGCAGGTCACGGTCACGGCGACGCTGCAGTGCGCCGGCAACCGGCGCGCCGACATGCGGGCGGTCGCCCCGGTCTCGGGCGACCCGTGGGATGCCGGGGCGATCGGCACGGCCGCGTGGACGGGCGTGCGCCTCGGCGACCTCCTGCGCGCGGCGGGCGTCACCGAGGGCGCCGATCTCCACGTGGCCTTCGAGAGCCACGACCGGGTGGACGGCCGCCCGTACGGCGCCTCGATCCCGCTCGCCAAAGCGATGGCGCCCGAGACCCTGCTCGCCTACGCCATGAACGGGGAAGCCCTGCTGCCCGAGCACGGCTTCCCGGTCCGCGCGGTGGTGCCGGGATTCGCCGGCGTGCGCAGCCCCAAATGGCTCCGGCGCCTCGCCGTGCAGGATCGCCCGTCCGACAACCCGATCCAGGCCGAGGATTACAAGCTGTACCCGCCCGACGTCGGCGCCGAGACGGCGGACCCGGCCCGGGGGCACACCATCGACACGATGCCGCTGAACGCCGCGATCTGCGAGCCGGAGCGCGGCGCCGCCCTCCGCGTCGGTCGCACCAGGGTTCGCGGCTACGCGGTGAGCGGCGACCGGGCCATCGTGCGCGTCGACGTCTCCGGCAACGGCGGCCGGTCCTGGCGGCAGGCCGACCTGGAGCACGCGGCCGGCGCGCCGTTCGCCTGGACGTTCTGGGCGGTGGAGCTCGATCTGCCGCCGGGCGAGCACGAGCTCGCGGTCCGCGCCTGGGACGCCGCCGGCCAGACGCAGCCGGCGCTGCCGGACGACACCTGGAACCACAAGGGCTACCTCTGCGCCTGCTGGCACCGCGTGCGGGTGAGCGTCGCCGCAGCGCGCATCGATGGCGCGATCCCCGCGGCGCACGACTGATGCCGGGTCTCATGGGTCAGGACCCATGAGGTCCGGCGGACGACCGCCGCCCCGCAGTCGCGGGGGCCAAGGCTCGATGCGTCACGCTCGGCGAGGCTTGGCATGAGGCGGGTCGCGAGCCCGCGGGCGGGCGACGGACGCTCCCGAGGCGTCCGCCCCGCGGGCATCCACCGGCGGCAAGTCCCCTCCGCGGCTCGGTGTCGGCCCGACCCGTGACGCGGTCGTGGCGCGGACTACCGCGCCTCCGGAGCGTCGCTTCCCTCGATCAGCCGGGCGTACTCGGTCTCGGCCAAGCCGTAGCCGTCCCCCGCCACATCGAGCAGACGCTCGCGGTCGATGATCTGCACGTGGCCCCGGCGCTTGCCGACGAGGCCGTCCTTCTCGAGAACCTTCATCGCCATCGTCACGCCGGGCCGTTCGACGCCCAGCATCAGCGACATGAACTCCTGCGTGACCGTGATGTCGTCGCCCTCGCCGCGATCGTGGCACATCAGCAGCCAACGGGCGAGGCGGGTCGGCGTACCGCCGCGGGCGTTCGCGAACGCGGTCTGCGCGGTCTGGATGGTTTGGGTCTGGATGTATCGGTGCAGGAGGCTCCGTAGGGCGGGGCGTCGCTCCACTTCGGCGCGCAGGTCGGGCACATCGACCGTCAAGACGTGCCCGGCCGCCTGCACGAAGTGGGTGAACGGGCTGCGGTCGTCGTCGAGCAGGACCGGGGCGGCCCCGACCAAGCCTTCGCGGCCGAGCAGCCCGATCTCGATGCGGCCGCTGGGCGCATCGGAGGTGACGGAGACAATGCCCGCCTCCACGAAGTGGACGCTCGTGATCTGCGTGTTGGCCGAGATGAGCACGCGCCGGAGCGGGATCGCCTCGGGACGCAGCGCAGGCGCCAGGGCGGCGAAGTCCTCCGGAGGCAGCGCGCGCAGGAGGCGGTTGCGCAGGGCGGGCTGCCGGAGATCTGCCACGTGTGCTCTCGCGTTGCGGGCAAGAGCACACGCTGTCCCTCAATCGTCAGCGCCCTGAAACGAGCCGACCACCGAGAATACATGGTGCGCGATACATAGATCAGCAATCGCTCGGAGCCGTACCATGGACATCAATCAGGTGGAATTCCCGGATAAATCGTCATATTTTTACTTATCGAGCGTGATCCGATTCTCCATCCAAGGGAGAGGTGCCGAGCAATCCGCGTGATCTTACTGCTTCTCCGCCCGCAGCATTTCGCGGGCGAACGCGAACACCGCGTCGCGCCCTTTCGGCGATTTGATCGCCAGCCAAGTCTGGATGAGCAGCGAGGCATCCTTCGGGTAGCCGGCGTTGGACTGCTCGAAGAATGAGTCTGGGGAGCAGCCGAGCATCAGCGCGAGCTGAGCGAGCGTCTCGGAACCGCTGACTTCAGGGGCCATGTCGGTCCCCTTAGGTGTCGGCATATCCATCCTATTCCCTCGTGTATCCGTCTCTAGCTCGACGGGAATGCATCTTAGCATTGCAGAGGGGGTAGTAAAATCGTAAATAATGTACAAAAATAGAGAACGGCACAGCTCTGTAAAAATTTTACATTTTATCTTCCCGTGCAGGAAGGAAATGCTTGTGGATCACACGCCTGATCTGAAAGCGGTCGCCGACGCGGTCATGGCCGCGCATGCCGTCATCGACGAGCACGGCACGCACGAGATGAAGACGATGAGTCGGATGCTCCTGTTCACGGTCGGCAAGGCGATCGCCCAGCGCAGCCGGCCTGCGCGCGAACCGCAAGATCTCCGAGGCGACGAGGTCGGGTGACCTTGGGGCGAATCGCGGCGTCGGAACGAGGCGATGTCCCGATCGCGTTCCGCATTCGATGGGGCGACGCGTGCGATCCGGCCCAGGGCTTCCGGTCGTCTCGCCGGCGACCGCTCCGCGAAGGCATGCCGCGCCGGCCTTCGCCTAGGCCGGCGCGCGCGGGCGCGGTAGACTCGCGGCGTTCCGCCGTCGCGAGCCCTGAGGACCCCGCATGCGCCTCGATCCTGCCCTGGCCGCCCGCATCGCGGCTTCCGTCGCGGACGGGTTCGCCGACCAGGTCGCCCACACCCAGGCGCTGGTGCGGTTCGGCTCGACCCGCGGCGCCGAGCACGCGATCCAGGATTTCGTGTTCCGCGGCTTCCGCGCGCGCGGCTACGCCACCGAGCGGTTCGGCATCGACGCCGCCGCGGTCGAGGCCCATCCCGGCGGCGCCAAGGTCGCGGCCGGGCATTCCGAGGCGCCGGTGGTGGTCGGCATCCACCGGCCGCGGGACGAGCGCGGGCGCTCGCTGATCCTCCAGGCCCATGTCGACGTGGTGCCCCCCGGGCCGCTCGATCTGTGGACGCACCCGCCCTTCGATCCGGTGATCGCCGGCGACTGGATGTACGGGCGCGGCGCCGCCGACATGAAGGCGGGGCACGCGGCCAACCTGTTCGCCCTCGACGCCCTGCGCCGCATCGGCCTGCAGCCGGCCGCCACCGTGACGATCCAGTCGGTGGTCGAGGAGGAATCCACCGGCAACGGCGCGCTCGCGGCGCACCTGCGCGGCTACCGCGCCGACGCGGTGCTGATCCCCGAGCCGATGGACGAGGCCCTGGTGCGGGCCAACACCGGCGTGCTGTGGTTCACGGTCGAGGTGCGCGGGCGCCCGGTGCACGTGCGCGAGATGGGGGCCGGCGCCAACGCCATCGACGCGACCTACCGGGTGATCGGCGCCCTGCGCGCGGTCGAGGCGCGCTGGAACGCCGACCGGGCCGGCCGGCCGCACTTCGCCGAGGCCGAGCACCCGATCAACCTCAATATCGGCCGGATCGAGGGCGGCGACTGGATCTCCTCGGTGCCGGCCTGGTGCCGCATCGGCTGCCGGATCGCGCTCTATCCCGGCCTCCGCGCGGCCGACGCCGCCGCCGAGATCGAGGCGGCGGTCGGCGCCTTCGCCCGCACCGACCCGTTCCTGTCGGGCACGCCGCCGCGGGTGAGCTTCGACGGCTTCTTCGCCGAGGGCTACGTGCTGGAGCCGGGCTCGGACGCCGAGAACGTGCTCGCCGCCGCCCACCGCGCGGCGGTCGGGACGGCGCTCACGAGCGTCATGTCGCCCTGCTACCTCGATACCCGGGTGCACGCCCTCTACGAGCGGGTGCCGGCCTTGTGCTACGGCCCGCGGAGCGAGAACATCCACGGCTTCGACGAGCGCGTCAGCCTCGCCTCGGTCCGGCGCATCACCACGGCGATGGCGCTGTTCGTCGCCGAATGGTGCGGGACCGAGCCGGCCTGATCCCGCCCGGTCAGGCGGCGCGCACGGTGGCGAGGAAGCGCCCGACCTCGGCGGCGAGGTGCTCGGACTGGCGCGACAGCTCGGACGCCGCGCCGAGCACCTGGGTCGCGGCCGCCCCGGTCTCCTCGGCGGCGCCGGCGACGCCGGTGATGTTGCTGGTCACCTCGGCCGTGCCCATCGCCGCCTGGCCGACGTTGCGCACGATCTCCTGGGTCGCCGCGCCCTGCTCCTCGACCGCCGCCGCGATCGCGGTGGCCACCGCGTTGATCTCGCGGATGCGCCCGGTCATCCCGCCGATCGAGGCGACCGCCTGACCGGTCGAGGCCTGGATCTGCGCGATCTGGCCCGAGATCTCGCTCGTCGCCCTGGCGGTCTGCTCGGCCAGGGCCTTCACCTCGGAGGCGACCACGGCAAAACCCTTGCCGGCCGCGCCGGCGCGGGCCGCCTCGATGGTGGCGTTCAGGGCCAGCAGGTTGGTCTGGCCGGCGATGTCCGAGATCAGCCCGACCACGGCGCCGATCCGCGACACCGCCGCGCTCAGCTCCTGCACCCGGGCGCCGGTCTGGTCGGCCTCGCGCACGGCCAGATGCGCGAGCTCGGCCGAGCCGCCGACCTGCCGGCCGATCTCGGCCACCGAGGAGCCGAGCTCCTCGGTGGCCGCCGCCACCGTGTTGACGTTGGTGCCGGCCTCCTCGGCCGCGGCCGCGACCGTGGTGGACTGGCCGGCCGTCTCGGTCGCCGTCGCGGTCAGGGTCTGGGCGGTGGCCTGCAGCTCGGTCGCCGAGGACGACACCATGCCGATGATCCCGCCGACCGCCGCCTCGAAGTCGTCGGCCATCTGGCGCATGCCGGCCTTGCGCTGCGCCTCGGCCGCCAGCCGCGCCTGCGCCGTGTCGGCCTCGAGCTTGCGGGTGCGGATCAGGTTGTCCTTGAACACCTGCACCGCCGCCGCCATGGCGCCGATCTCGCTGCGCTCGCCGGTATGCGGCACGGCGATCGCGGTGTCGCCCGCCGCCACCGTGTCCATCACCCGGGCCATCCGCTGCACCGGCACGGAGATCGTGAACACCGACATCCACCCGACCGCCACCGCCGTCGCCGCGACGAGGCCGAGGCCGACGGCGATGGCGAAGCGCGCCTGCTCGCCGAGCGCCGTGGCGCTCTCGGCGCTCGCCCGGCCGGCGGCGTCGTTGAAGGCGAGGTCGGCCTTCAGCGCGGCGCGCGCGGCGTTGAGCGCGGGGAGCATGCCGTCGAGGAGGTGCGCGCTCGCGCCCTTCGCGTCGCCCGCCTGCAGCCGCCGCAGGAATTCCTCGCCCATCGCCGAGTAGGCCGGCACGGTTGCCTTCACCGCCTCCCACAGCGCCTCCTCGCCGGGGCTGACGAAGCCGGCATAGTCCTTCAGGTCCGCGTCCAGCTCGGCCATGCTGGCGCGCAGCCGCGGCAGCGATTGCGGCCGCCGCTCGTCGCTGGAGACGAGGTAGGCGAGCTGCCGGCTGCGCAGCGCCTCGAAGTTGGTGGCGAGCCGCCCGAGGATGCGGGTGGACGGCAGCGCATTGCCCGCGAGCGCGTCGGTCACGGTGCTGAGGGCGTGCAGGCGCGCGTAGCAGAAGCCGCCGAGCCCGGCCGTCAGCAGGAACAGCACCAGCACCGCGCCGACCAGGCGCGCACGGATCGAGACATGGGCCAGCATCGCGGAATCCTTCGTCGCAAGGCTCCGTGATTGTCGATCCCGGTTAAGATCACCCTATAAGGACCGGACGGTCCTCGGATGCGCAAGATCTCCCCTTGGCGCGACCTTGCCGGTCTACGCCGCCGGGGCGAGGCATCGGCCGGCTCGATGCGGGATCGCGCCGGCCGTCCCGTCAGGCGCGGCTCACGGGATCAGCCGGTCGGCCCGCAGGCGGGCGAACAGGTCGAAGAACGCGTCGTCGGTCGGCTGGTAGGCGAGGAACCCGAGCCGACGGCTCTTGCTCATGTCGGTGACCACCTCGATCGGCCGGCCGAGGTCGGCGTCGGTGTGCCAGGGCGAGGCGAGCTTGGCGAGGTCGGGCTCGGCGAGGCCGTGGCGCGAAGCGATCTCGGCCCAGACCGGGCCGTCCTCGGCCATCTGCGCCTCGAGCGGCCGCACCGTGCCGTCGAACGGCTCGGGCGTCAGCCCGAACCAGGCCGCGATCCGGCCCCACATCCAGCTCCAGCGGAAGACGTCGCCGTCGACGACGTTGAAGTCCTGGTTGGCCGCGTCGGCGCTGGTCGAGGCCCAGAGCAGGTGGCGGGCGAGCAGCCGCGCGTCGGTCATGTCGGTCAGGCCGCTCCACTGCATGCCGGAGCCTGGGAAGCGGAACGGCCGGCCGGTCTCGCGGCACAGGGTGGCGTAGGCGGCCAGCGTCGTGCCCATGTTCATGGCGTTGCCGACCGCCTTGCCGATGATCGTGTGCGGGCGGTGGACGCTCCAACGGAAGCCGTCGCGGGCGGCGGCCGAGAACACCGCATCCTCCTGGGCGTAGTAGAAGTTCTCGACGTCGAGCCGGCCCTGGTCCTCGCGGAACGGGGTCTGCGGCACCGAGCCCTTCCCGTAGGCCTCGAACGGGCCGAGATAGTGCTTCAGGCCGGTGACCAGGGCGACGTGCCGGAGCGAGGCCGCCGGCCGCAGCGCGTCGAGCAGGTTCTCCACCATCGCGCCGTTGACGCGGATCATCTCGGCCTCGGTGTCGCGGCGCATCCAGGTCGCGAGCACCACGTGGCTCGGCTTGAGGCCCGCGAGCGCCCGCTGGAGGGAGGCCGGATCCTGCAGGTCGGCGGCGACGGGCACGACGCCGTCCTGCGCCACGGGCTTGCGCGCCAGCCCCGCCACCGCCCAGCCCTCGGCGGAGAACCGCTCGGCGGCCGCGCTCCCGACGATGCCGCTGGCGCCCACGATCAGAACCGAACCCGTCATGCATGACCCTCGCTGCCGAAGGCGCGCGGCCTTCGTATGCGGGTTCAACCAGCGGGCGTGCGTTGCGTTGCAGCGAAGACGCCTCTTCCCTTCCCCCTCTGCGGGGGAGGGGAGGTGCCCGCATCGCCCGGATTGCGGAACCGGGCCCCCGGCCTCACGCCACCCGGTCGATCGCGTCGCCCAGCACCTGCGCGATCTCGCCGATCTGGCCGTGCTCCAGGATCAGCGGCGGCGAGAGCGCGACGATGTCGCCGGTGACGCGGATCAGCAGGCCGCGCGCGAAGCAGTCGACGAACACGTCGTAGGCCCGCTTGCCCGGCACGCCGGGGCGCGGTTCCAGCTCGATCCCGGCGATCAGGCCGATGGTGCGGATGTCGACGACGCGGGCGCGCCCGCGCAGGTCGTGCATCGCCGCGGCCCAGTCGTCGGCGAGGTCCGCCGCCCGGGTGAGCAGGCCCTCGTCGCGGTAGATGTCGAGGGTCGCCAGCCCCGCCGCGCAGGCGACCGGGTGCCCGGAATAGGTGTAGCCGTGGAACAGCTCGATCCCGTCCGGGCCGTTCATCAGCGCGTCGTGGACGTGGCGGCCGGCGAAGACCGCGCCCATCGGGATGGTGCCGTTGGTCAGCCCCTTGGCGGTGCAGACGAGGTCGGGCGTCACCCCGAAGAAGTCGGCGGCGAAGGGCGCGCCCAGCCGCCCGAAGCCGGAGATCACCTCGTCGAAGATCAGCAGGATGCCGTGCGCGTCGCAGATCGCGCGCAGGCGCTCGAGGTAGCCCTTCGGCGGCACCAGCACGCCGGTCGAGCCCGCCACCGGCTCGACGATGCAGGCGGCGATGGTCTCGGCGCCGTGCAGCGCCACGAGGCGCTCGAGGTCGTCGGCGAGCTCGGCCCCGTGCTCGGGCTGGCCCTTGGTGAAGGCGTTGCGGGCCGGGTCGTGGGTGTGGCGCAGGTGGTCGGTGCCCGGCAGCGTCGGGAAGGCCCGGCGGTTCGAGACGATGCCGCCGACCGAGATGCCGCCGAAGCCGACGCCGTGATAGCCGCGCTCGCGCCCGATCAGCCGGGTGCGGGTGCCCTGGCCGACCGCCCGCTGGTAGGCGAGCGCGATCTTGAGCGCGGTGTCGACCGATTCCGAGCCCGAGCCGGTGAAGAACACCCGGTCGAGCGCGGCGCCGGCCGGCCCAGGCGCGATCTCGGCCAGGCGCTCGGCGAATTCGAACGCGATCGGGTGGCCCATCTGGAAGGTCGGGGCGAAGTCCATCGTCGCGAGCTGGCGCTCGACCGCGCTCGCGATCCCGCGGCGGCCGTGCCCGGCGTTGCAGCACCACAGGCCCGCCGTCCCGTCGAGCACCTGGCGGCCGTCGTCGGTAGTGTAGTGCATCCCGTCGGCGGCCACGAACATCCGCGGCGCCGCCTTGAACTGGCGGTTGGCCGTGAACGGCATCCAGAACGCCTCCAGCGAGGGCGCGTTCTTCCGTGCGTTCAGGTCGGACATGAGGGCTCCTCGGCTCGCGATCGTGCCGGCAGGGGACCCGGTTTCGCGCGCCGCAACAACCCCCTTTCGCGCAAGCCGGGCGCCTCCGGCATGTGCCCGGCAACGGCCGCCCGGCGTGGGCGGCGGTCGAGGGCGCGCCGCATTCCCGGCTGCGCCGACGCGCTCGGCCGGCGCCGGGTCGCCCCGCGCCGTCGAGACGCGTCCGTCAGGCGGACGCCCAGGGATCGATGACGGTGATCCCGCATCCGGTGAAGTCCCGGGCGTTGCGCGTCGCGAGGCGCGCTCCGCGCGACCGCACGATTGCCGCGATCTGTCCGTCGATCTGGCTGATCGGCTGGCCGGCCTTGCGCCGTCCGACGACGATCTCCGGGTAGGCCGAGGCGGCTTCGCCGTCGAAGGACAGGACCCGCCCCGCCATCTCGACCTCGAACATCGTCCGTGCCGCTTCCGTCAGCCCGATGCGCCGCCGCCCTTCCGGCAGGAGGGCGAGGCCGTAGAAGATCTCGGCCTGCGTCAGGGTCGTCGTGAACAGGCCCGCGATCGGTTGCTGGGTGAGCCAGGCGAGGAGCTTCGGCTCGGGGCTCGCCCGCATCAGCTCGGAGAGGACGTTGGTGTCGAGGACGATCACGCCTCGAAGCTCGGCGGCTCCCGGCCCGGGTCCCGCGGCACCTCCGGCAGGTCGACGCCGCCGAGCGCCGCGAAGCGCTCATGGATCGCCCGGCCGAGATCGCGCGGGCGGGAAACTTCGCTCGAGAGCGCCGAGCGCAGGATGTCGCGCGCCTCGTCCTCCATCGATCGGCCGTGCATCGCGGCACGGATGCGAAGGCGCGCCTTGAGCGCGTCGTCGATGTTGCGGATCGTCATCACGGCCATGGGCGCGCCTGTCGTCAATGACTGCAGATTATTCCTTGACGGATCGACCGGCAAGGATCGCTCGGGCCTGCGGTCGTCATCCGCACGGTCGCCGTCCATGATACGCGATGGCCGAGCGCTCCCGGGAGGGGCGAGCGCCGGCTCGTGACGCGAGGACGCATCGATGCTGTATCACGTCAGGATGGACGTCCATCCGCCCGCGCAGCTGCCGCCGGCCGAGTTCGACCGGTTGAAGGCCGAGGAGAAGGCGCAGGCGCGGGCGCTCCAGGAATCGGGCCGGTGGGTGCACCTCTGGCGCATCGCCGGGCAGTACGCCAACATCAGCGTGTTCGACGTGGCCGACCACGACGAGCTGCACGCGATCCTCTCCGGCCTGCCGCTGTTCCCGTTCATGAGCGTGACGGTGACGCCGCTGGCCCGGCACCCGTCGGCCTTGTGAGCGGGGGGCCCCTTCCCTCCCCCCTCTGCGGAAGAGGGAAGGCTGGGGTCACGGGTTCGTCACCAGCCTGCAGGTGCTCTGCGCCAGCGGCTGGAAGGCCTCGTCGCCGGGGATGGTCTTGAGGATCGTGTAGAAGTCCCACGGGCCCTTCGACTCGGCCGGGGTCTTCACCCGCGCCAGGTACATGTCGTGGACCATGCGGCCGTCGGGGCGCAGCTTGGCGTTGCGCGCGAAGGCGTCCTCGATCGGCAGCGCACGCATCTTGGCCATCACCGCGAGGCCGTCCTCGGTGCCCGCCGCCTCGGCCGCCTTGAGGTAGTGCAGCACCGCCGAGTAGTCGCCGGCCTGGACCATGGTCGGCATCCGCCCGCCCATGCGCTCGCCGAAGCGCTTCGCGAAGGCGCGGGTGCGGTCGTCGAGGTCCCAGTAGAAGCCCGTCGTCAGGATCATGCCCTGTGCCGCCTTCAGGCCGACCGAGTTGACGTCGGTGAGGAAGATGTTGAGGCCGCCGAGCGACTGGCCGCCCTCGGCGATGCCGAACTCGGCGGCCTGCTTGATGGTGTTGATCGTGTCGGCGCCGGCATTGGCCATGCCGATGATCCGGGCGCCCGAGGCTTGCGCCTGGATCAGGTAGGACGAGAAGTCGGCGTTCGGGAACGGGTGCTTGACCGAGCCGAGCACCGTGCCGCCCTTGGCCCGCACCACGCGGGTGACCTGGGCCTCGAGGTCGTGCCCGAAGGTGTAGTCGGCGGTGATGAAGAACCAGGTGTTCTTCGGGTCGTCGGCCAGCGCCGCGGCGGTGCCGGCGGCGAGCGCGTGGGTGTCCCAGGACCAGTGCGCGCCGGTGGCCGAGCAGGCGGCGTTGGTCAGCGCCATCGAGCCGGCGCCGGAATTGATGTCGACCTTGCCCTTGGCGCGGGCGACCTCGCGCACGGCGAGCCCCGCCACCGACGAGTTCGTGTCGAAGATCGCGTCCACCCCCTCCGTGTCGAACCAGCGGCGGGCGATGGTCGAGGCGATGTCGGCCTTGTTCTGGTGGTCGGCGAAGATCAGCTCGACCTTGCGGCCGCCGATCGCCCTGCCGAAATCCTCGATCGCGAGCTGCGCCGCCGTCACCGAGCCCTTGCCGGCGAGGTCCGAGTAGCCGCCGGACATGTCGGTCAGCACGCCGATCCTGATGCCGCCGTCGGCGTACTGGGCGGAGGCCGGCGTGGCCGCGAGCAGCACGGCCGTGGACAGCGCTGCAGCGAGCGCGGATGCGGGAATGGTCCTTGCCACGATCGTCCTCCCGGGGGCTTGTGGTCGCGAACCCGGTCCGCGTGCCCGCCCGCGGATTCGGTGATCCGGCCTCGCCCGGTTGGCGGTTTTTCCCCGCGTCCGGAGGCAGGCCGGCGCCGTGCGCGAGGCCTCGCGCGCGGCCGGCTTCACCTATAGCGGCGTCCCGGTGCGCGATCGCGCCCGGCCGGGGCGAACCGGTGAGAACCGCCCGCGGGTGTCAGGAAGCCCGGGGGCGCCATCGCCTGCGCCGCGCTACACAAACGATCGCCGCCATCCGCAGCCCGCCCCCGGAGCCGCCATGCCGTTCATCATCGAGACCTTCGACAAGCCCGGCCACGAGCACCTGCGCCGCGCGGCGAGGGCCGAGCACCTCGCCTTCCTGGAGGCCCAGGCCGCGCGGCTGCTCGCCTGCGGCGCGAAACTGTCCGACGACGGGTCGGATGCGGGCGGCGGCCTCTACCTCGTCGACGTGGAGACGCGGGCGGAGGCCGAGCGCTTCATCGCCGAGGACCCGTTCGCGAAGGCCGGCCTGTTCGAGCGGGTCGCGATCCAGCGCTGGCGCAAGGCCTATCTCGACGGTCGGAGCTACCTGAAGCCCCAGGCCTAGCCGAAGCCCAGGCCTAGCCGAAGCCGTAGAGCGCGCGCGGGTTCTCGACGAAGAGCCTTCGGCGCCTGGCCTCGTCCGGCACCCAGTCGGCGATCAGGTCGAGGAGCGTCGCGAGCTTCGGCGGCCCGTCCCAGGCGGCGACGTGCGGCCAGTCGGAGCCCCACAGGCAGCGCTCGGGTGCGGCGTCGTTCAGCGCCCGGGCGAAGGGGATGGTGTCGGCGTAGGGCGCGCCCGCCACCGAGGTGCGGAACGCGCCCGAGAGCTTCACCCAGGCGCCGTCGCGCACCAGCGCCACGAGGGTGGAAAAGCCCGGGTCCGAAAGGCCCGCCGCGGTCGGCATGTGGCCCATGTGGTCGACGACGAACGGCACCGGCAGCCGCGAGAGGCGCTGGGCCAGCGGCGGCAGGCTGCGGGCGTCGATCAGGAATTGCAGGTGCCAGCCCATCTCGCGGGCGAGCGAGCCGTAGGCCTCGACCGCCGCGAAATCGATGCCGCCGCCGTAGAGCACGTTGAGGCGCAGGCCGACGATGCCGGCGTCCTTCATCGCGCGGAGGTCGCCCTCGGGCAGCCCGAGGGGGATCACGGCGATGCCGCGCAGGCGCTCGGCGTTCGCGGCCAGCGTCTCCAGCAGCAGCCGGTTGTCGGTTCCGTGGACGCTGACCTGGACCAGCACGCCGTGGGCCATGCCGGTGGCGTCGAGCATCGCCAGGTAGGCCTGCGCCGGCGCCGCCGGCGGGGTGTAGCTGCGATTCTCCACGAACGGATGGGCCGGCGGCCGGCCGATCACGTGGGCATGGCTGTCGACCGCCCCCGCCGGCACCGCGTAGCGCGTCGGGCCGGCGGGATGCGGATCGGGGGCGGGGCAATCGCGGATCGGGATCATGGCGTCCTCTCCTCCGAACTCGACGCAGTCTTTCCCTCCCCCTGAGCGGGGGAGGGTGGCCCGCGCAGCGGGTCGGGAGAGGGGAGCGCGTTGTCCGGAGAGGTCGCTCCCCGCTCCCGACTCTCGCTGACGCGAGGCCCACCCTCCCCCGCAGAGGGAGGAGGGACAAACCCGTCCCCCTACCTGTCGGCGTGCAGCACCTTCACCGGCGTCGCTGGCAGGGCGACGGCGGCGAGAAAGAACACGCCGTAGGCGCCCGCGGCGACGACGGCAAGCGCCGCGGTGAGGCCCTGCGCTGTCGAGCGCTTGCACACCAGCCACGGG
>NZ_JAKSXU010000125.1:0-12669 GCF_022829325.1 Methylobacterium sp. J-092
GCCACGCGTCGAAGATCAGCAGGCCGGCCTCGTCGGCCAGGGACTTGGTGCCGAGCAGCCCCGCGAGCGCCGCGAGCAGGATCAGGAACGGGAACAGCGAGGTCAGGATCGACAGCGCGATGTGGCTCGCGATCGCCCAGCCGTCATGGGAGACGAAGCGCTGCGCGGCGATGCCCGCGACCTCGAGGGCGGTGCGGAGGGGTTTCATGCCGCCCTCCCCGCTCCCCGCACGCGGGGAGGGGGCTTTGCCGACCACGTCGTCGGCAAAGCGCGGCGGCAGCCGATGGTGAGGGGGCGTCGACGGAGGAGGCTCTTTCGGGGCCGCCCCCTCACCGCCGCTCCGGCTTCGCCTGCGCTTCCCGCACGGACGACGAGGTCCGTGCGGGCCTCTCCCCGCGTGCGGGGCGAGGGGATGCGCGGTGATCGCCGAGATCCTTCCGTCAAAGCGTGTGTCACGTGCGGCGATGCTACCCGATGGAGGATGCGTTTTTTGGGATACGTGATCGCGTTCCCGTCCCCGTCAACGCGTCGAGGGCCGGGGGGCGGCGTTCGGTGCCGGGGTGAAGCCTTCGGGCAACGGCGGGGCGCCCCCTGTCCCGGGGCGGGGGCGCCCCGGCTTTTTCGGTTGTCAGCGCGGACGGCGCGTGCTGCCTGCGCGGCACCATGCCCGCCCTCCTCGCAAACGTCCTGATCCCGAGCCTGTTCGTCCTGATCTGGGCGACCGGCTTCATCGCGGCCCGGTTCGTGGCCCCCCATGCCCAGCCTCTGCCCTTCGTGGCGTTGCGGGTGATCGGCGTGGCCCTGGTGCTCGGCGCGATCGCCCTCGCGCTTCGCGCCCGCTGGCCGCGGACCCGCGCGGGATGGCGCGACGCGATGGTCGCGGGCGTGCTGATGCAGGGCTGCTACATCGTCGGCGTGTTCTGGGCGATCCATCGCGGCCTGCCCGCGGGAATCGCGGCCCTCGTCGGCAGCCTGCAGCCGCTGGCGACGGCGATGCTGGCCGGGCCGGTGCTCGGCGAGGCGGTGAGCCTGCGCCGCTGGTGCGGAATCGGGCTCGGCTTCCTCGGGGCCGGGCTCGTGCTCGCCCCGAAGATCGGCGCCGCCGACCCGGCCGGCATCCCGCCGGTCGCGCTCGCCGCCTGCGCCGGCGCGGTCGCCGCGATCACCCTGGGCACGCTCTGGCAGAAGCGCACCGGCGCCGACGCCGACCTGCTGGCCACCGCGACCCTGCAGTTCGTCGGCGCCTGCGGCGTCGCGGTGCCGCTGGCGCTGCTGTCGGGCGACGGCCTCGCCGTGCCGCCGCTGCTGCCGGTCTGGCTCGGGATGGCGTGGTCGGTGCTGGTCAGCTCCGTCGCCGGGATCCTGCTGCTGCTCGTGCTGATCCGGCGCGGCGCGGTGGCCGGCGTCTCGGCGCTGCTGTTCCTGGTGCCGCCGGTCTCGGCGACCATGGCCTACCTGATGTTCGGCGAGGCGCTGACCGGGCTTCAGGTCGCCGGCATGGCGGTGGCCGCGATCGGCGTCGCGGTGGCGAACTGGGGCTAGGCGAGAGGGCGCGGCGACGGCACCCGCCACGGCGCGCCGGTTTCGCCAACCGGTTGCGGCGTTGAGGAAAATTGCACGCGACTGGATAGAAAATTCAAGACGAATTGCGGCTCCGAGCCTCAAGAATTTGCTACGTCCCGGTGGATCGGGCCTATATTGCTCGCAACCGGAAACGTTCAGACGAAAGTGCCAGCCATGTCCGCTTCGCCCGCCTTCCAGCCCGAGCCGCAGGATCTCGTCGCCCTCACGCAGGCCGCCGGCGAATCCGCGAAACGTCTCGTCGCCGAGGCGACCCGCCGGGTCCGCACCCGCGTGCTGGGCACGGACGGCAAGGTCGACGCCGCCAAGCTGGAGGCCGAGCAGCACGCCGCCCACGGCCTCGCCTGGATCGCCACCTACGGCGAGGCGGTGCGCGAGCTCGGCACCTACGCCGCCAACCTGCGCGCGGCCGGCCGCCTCGGCGAGACCGAGACGCTGCTCGTGAAGATCGGCGCGGGCGAGTACCTCGAGCAGATGGTCTCGGGCATCCCGATGAGCCAGGGCGAAATGGTGCGCCCGGTCGGCTCGCTCGGGCTCACCGCCCGCGAGGTGCAGCAGTTCCGCACCGACGCGGTCGAGGCGCTGATCGCTGACGGCAACACCCCGGAGAACCGCGCCGCCCTGGTCCAGAAGATCCGGGACGGCGTGGCGTCGGCCACCGTCGGCGATTCCGGCCTCGACGAGGACATGGAGGCGATCCGCTCCGAGATGCGCCGCTTCGGCAAGGCCGAGGTGGTGTCCCAGGCGCACGAGTGGCACCTGAAGAACGACTACATCCCGATGGAGATCGTCACCAAGATGGCCGAGCTCGGCGTCTTCGGCCTGACGATCCCGGAGGAGTACGGCGGCATGGGCCTGCCGAAGATCTCGATGTGCGTCGTCTCCGAGGAGCTGTCGCGCGCCTATATCGGCGTCGGCTCCCTCGGCACCCGCTCGGAGATCGCCGCCGAGCTGATCCTGTGCGGCGGCACCGAGGAGCAGAAGCAGCGCTTCCTGCCCAAGATCGCCTCGGGCGACATCCTGCCGACCGCCGTGTTCACCGAGCCGAACACCGGCTCGGACCTCGCCTCGCTGCGCACCAAGGCGGTGAAGGACGGCGAGACCTGGAAGATCTCCGGCAACAAGACCTGGATTACCCATCCCGTCCGCGCCGACATCATGACGGTGCTGGTCCGCACCAAGCCCGAGGAGAAGGGCCACCGCGGCCTCTCGATGCTGATCGCCGAGAAGCCCCGCGGCACCGACGCGGAGCCGTTCCCGGTCGAGGGCCTCACCGGCGGCGAGATCCACGTGCTCGGCTACCGCGGCATGAAGGAGTACGAGCTCGCCTTCGAGAACTTCGAGGTGCCGGGCAACAACCTCCTCGGCGAGGTCGAGGGCAAGGGCTTCGCCCAGCTGATGCAGACCTTCGAGTCCGCCCGCATCCAGACCGCGGCCCGCGCCATCGGCGTCGCCCAGTCGGCCCTCGACCTCGGCCTGCGCTATGCCGAGGAGCGGATGCAGTTCGGAAAAGCCCTGATCAGCTTCCCGCGGGTCGCCGACAAGCTCGCGATGATGGCGGTGGAGATCAACATCGCCCGCCAGCTCACCTACTTCTCGGCCCGCGAGAAGGACGAGGGCAAGCGCTGCGACCTCGAGGCCGGCATGGCGAAGCTCCTCGGCGCCCGCGTCGCCTGGGCGGCGGCCGACAACGCCCTGCAGATCCACGGCGGCAACGGCTTCGCGCTCGAGTACGCCGTCAGCCGCGTGCTCTGCGACGCCCGCATCCTCTCGATCTTCGAGGGCGCGGCCGAGATCCAGGCCCAGGTCATCGCCCGCCGCCTGCTCGAGGCGGCGTGAGACGACGCCCGGGCCGGGAGACGGCCCGGGCACCGCTCGGATCTTCCCGCCCCTCCCAAGTCGGGGCCGCCCGACCCGGGGGCACGCGGAATCGGGCACGCAAGCGATGCGGATTCTGGGCAAGCCCGTGATCCGTCGAGGGGAGGGACGCGTGGACGCGTCCGCTCCGAAACGGCCCCGGCCGGACAGCTGCCACGCCCGCAATCCGGATCAGGGGTGCAGCCTCGGCTTACCGCGGCGCCGGCTCCGGCGGGCGCCGCACATCCTCACCGGTGCCGGGGGCGGCCACGGCCTTCGTCTTCCGGTCCCCGCGGTTTCGCGGCGGACGGAACCGGTCGTCGCCCGGCGACGGACGGCGCGCGAGGCTCACGGCGCGGCGATCGCGGCGACCTGCGGCGCCTCCGTCAGGAGCAGCCCCCGCACCTCGGCCGCCGCCTCGCGGGCCGGGCGGTCCAGCGCCTGCCGCAGCGCCGCGATCCGGGCCGCGCAGCGCGCCGGCGGGCGCCGGGCGTGCCGGCGCGGGCGGGCATCGTCGCCCGCGGCGGCTCCCTCGGCCGGCGCCGCATTCTGCCGTCGCGCCTGCACGATCAGCGCCGGCAGGCTCGGCACCGGGTGCGGCGTGTCGCAGGGCCTCGTCGATCGCGACCACGTCGCCGCCGGCGATGGCTTCGCACGCATCACCGTCGCCCGCCCCCACCGCCCGCGACGCCGCGAGCGCCGCATGCCCGAGCGCCCGGATGGTCGCGTCGTCGGCCCGGCGGAACAGGACCTTGAGGTGGTCGTTCGCCCGGGCACGCAACCCGTCGAAGGCGTCCGCTTCCGAGCGCCCGCTCCGGTAGCCGTCGCGGTACCAGGCGGCGATGCGGTCGAGGGCGGCGGGGTCGGCCTGCGCGAGGATCGGCAAGTTGCGCAGCACCTGCGCGCGGGCCGCCTCCGGGCCGTCGTCGTCGTCGAGGGTCGAGTCGGGGAAGCGGTCGGGCTCCACCACCTCGGTGACGGCGCCGGCTCGGATCAGGCGCTCGGCATCCGGCATCCAGATGTCGTCGGAGGCGACCGCCAGCGCCTCCGACGTGAAGTCCGCGGCGAGGCCGGCGTCGCGGTAGGCCGCCCGCTCGGGGCTGGCGTCGACCGCGAAGGTCTGCCCGAACAGGCCGGCCTCGTAGGGGGCGTGGAAGCCGAGCCGCCCGGCCGTGCCGAGGTAGCGCGCGCGGCCGCGGACGAAGGCCAGGGTGCAGGCCGAGGCGCATTCGTCGGGGACGTAGGTGTCGAGCCCGTGCTCGGCGATCAGCGCGCCCAGCGCCAGGCCCTCCTCGACCAGGCCGCCGCCGCTGGTGAGGTGGATGCGGCGGGCCTGCGGGTTCGCGGCCAGAAGGGCCTCGACCCGCAGCGCGACGCCGTCCATCAGGTCGCCGGCCACCCGCACGTCCGCCCCGCCCGGCCCGAGGGCGACCCGCGCCGCCGCGTCCGCCGGGGCGAAACGCTGCGCCAGATCGGTCGAGGCGCCGACGAAGGCCATCCGCAGGGAGGTCCGCGTGTCGGCCGAGCCCGCGCCGACGAGGCAACCGAGGCCGAGGGCGGAGGCGGCGCAGGCGAACGCGAACCGGGATGGGATGCGGCGACGGCTGTGGATCGGCATGCCGAAACCTCTCGCCTGCGGCGTCGCGCAGGTCGTCCGATGGCTGGACTTCGGGGTGGGACTGGACTTCGGGGTGGGATCAGGGTCGGGCCGACCGCGTCGGCCGGGTCGCCCGCGAGGGCGCTTCGCCGCTCAGGGCGTCTCGCTCGCGAGGTAGGCGACCATCATCTCGGCCACGGCGCGGCCGGCATAGGCCGGCGGGCTCTCGCCCCGGCGCACCGGGAAGGCGTCGACGATCCTGCGGCCGGCCAGGATGCCGCGCACCTCGTCGGGCATCAGGCCGTCGTCGATGGCGGTGGCGAAGGCGGCCCGGCCGTAATGCCGGCGGTGCGCCCGCGCGGCCAGGGCGAAGGTGCGGGATCCGAATGTCCGTCCCGCGCCGGATGCGTCAAATGCCGTGTCGTGATGGCCCATCGCCGTCGTCCTTCCGTGCCGTGTTGCGATCCTTCCCCGTGCCGTCGGTGCGACGACACGACGGGATCGGACGGGCCTCGGGTCGGGACTTGCGCATGGCGACGATCATGTCGGCCTCCGGGCGGCGTGCTGCCGCCTCTTGGGTTCGATGCTGATGATCCTAGCCAATGCGGCCGGGGATGTGCTTCCAAAGATCGCCGCCCCTGCAGGTCGGTCCTGATGCGGACGGATCGAACCGCAGAAGGATCGCGATCGCCGGCCGGTCGGGCCCGCGGCGTCGGCGCCGTGGATTTGCGCGGCCGCCCCACTGGCGTTCCGGACGCGCGCACGCCAGAATCGCCGCCATGCACGACGGCACCCGCGTGGAGATCACGCCCGAGATCCTTCTCAAGGCCTACGCCGCCGGCATCTTCCCGATGGCCGAGGACGCCGACGACCCGACGCTGTACTGGGTCGAGCCCCGCGCCCGCGGGGTGCTGCCGCTCGACGGGTTCCGCGTGTCGAAGCGGCTCGCGCGCACGGTGCGCTCGGACGTGTTCGAGGTCCGCAGCGACACCGACTTCGACGGCGTGATCGGCGGCTGCGCCGCCCCGCGCCGCGAGAGCGAGCGCACCTGGATCAACGGCCGCATCCGCGAGCTCTACGGCGCGCTGTTCGACCGCGGCCACGCCCACACGATCGAGGTCTACGCCGGCGAGCCGCGCCGGCTCGTCGGCGGCCTCTACGGGGTCTCGATGGGGGCGGCCTTCTTCGGCGAGAGCATGTTCCACGAGGTGCGCGACGCCTCGAAGGTCGCCCTCGTCCACCTGATGGGACGGCTCCGCGCCGGCGGATACCGCCTCGCCGACACCCAGTTCGTCACCGAGCACCTCGCCCAGTTCGGCGCCGAGGAGCTGCCGCGCCACGTCTACAAGCGCCGGCTCGCCGAGGCGCTGGGCCACGCCGCCGACTGGAACGCCTGGCCGACGGACGGCAGCGTCCGAGGGGCGCAGGCCCTGGCCGCCCTCGGGCCGGGCTCCGCGGAGGCGTGAGGCTCCCCTTCCCTCCCCCGCTTCAGGGGGGAGGGAAAGGGGGATGCGGTCAGCGGAAGATCGCGTCGAAGATCGATTGCGGCTGCGGGGGCTGCGGCGGGGCCGGGGCCGGGCCCTCGTTCGACGGGAAGAACTTGCGCGAGGGCTTCTGGCGCGGCTGGACCGGGACGCCGCGCGGCGCCTCGACGTCGACCTGGCCGGCGGAGTTGACCTGCTGCACGGTCTTGGCGGCGTCCTTCGTGCCGCGCTTGCGCTCGGGCTTGGCGGCCATCGCCGGCACGTCCTCCTGCTCGCGCGCCTCGGCGATGATGTCGCTGCCGCCCTTACAATCCACCAGCCACACGTCGTAGATCGGGTGCTCGATCGCGTGCAGGCCGGGGCTCGAGGCGAACATCCAGCCGGTGAAGATCCGGCGGTACTTGTTCTCCAGCGTCACCTCGTCGACCTCGAGGAAGGCCGTGGTCTTGGCGCTCTCGGTCGGCGGCCGGGTGTAGCAGACCCGCGGGGTGAGCTGCAGCGCGCCGAACTGCACGGTCTCGTCCACCGCCACCTCGAATGAGACGATGCGGCCGGTGATCTTGTCGAGGCCGGAGAACACCGCGGTCGGGTTCTTGATCTTGTCGGCGGAGGCCGGGCCTGCGCAGAGCGCGAGGGCGGCGAGGCCGAACGCGGCCCGTGCGGTGATGCGGCTCAAGGCACGCCCCTCTCGGCAAGTGAACGACGCGGCGCGCGGCCGGCGGATCGACGCGTTCAATACGGAAACGGTGGTGGAAAAAGGGCGCGGCCTCCATGGTCGCGACGCGGGCGGACAGGGCCTGCAGGTCTCGTTTCCGGCCCCTCCCCGTCATCCCGGGGCGCCGGAGGCGAGCCCGGGATCCAGCGCCGCGGGTCTGGCTCCAGTCTGCGCCTCGCGGCGGCCCTGGATTCCGGGCTCTGCTGCGCAGCCCCGGAATGACGGAGACGGGGTCGTCAAAGCAGATCCGGCCTCGGAGGCCTATCCAACCGGAGGAGAGACGTGCCGGCCGGACTGGTGGGGGGCTATTCGCCCGGCGTCCACGGCACGTAGTCGCCGGTGGCGGCGGGGCGGGCGCCCCAGGAGAGCTGCGAGCCCTTCGGGCGGTAGGCGTCGGCCGTGCCGGTCATGTTCTCGACGTGGGGCTTCTGCCACTCGCGCGGGGTGTAGGCCTCCTCGCTCGGCGGCAGCTCGACGTTGTGGCAGAGCCAGCCGCGCCAGCCGGGCGGGACCTTCGAGGCGTCGGCGTAGCCGTTGTAGACCACCCAGCGCCGCTCCGAGCCGACTGAGCGGTCGATCAGCGCCCCTTGCGCGCGGTAGTACTTGTTGCCGTGGTCGTCGCTGCCGACGAAGTTGCCGCTGCGCGCGGTGTAGAGCGCGAGCGACATCGTCTGCCCGTTCCACCACGTGAAGATGCGCAGAAGCGTGTCCTTGAGCGCCATCGCCGTCTCCGAAGCCTGCTCGCACGCGCGGCCGGGGATCGCGATCCGGGCTGCGCATGCAGAGCGCGGTTATGAGCAGCGGGTGCCCGCAAGTCCAGAACCAAGTCCGAAACCCGAGTCCGGGCGCCGGTGACGCCGCCGGGCGGCCATGCCGGCGCGGCGGCGCGGCGGGCGCGTTTTCGGGCGGCCCGACGACGCTGTGGACGCAAAAATTTTCCGCGCGAAATCCAGGAGGCGGAAACAGCACTTACGGCCGGCGCCGACTTATCCACAATTTTACCGCCAAGACCACAACATCTAGCGTGGAACCGGGAGGCCGAACACCACTTGTTGACGTGAAGGCCGGCCCGGCGTTAATGTCCGGGTCATGGTTCGGGAGCGCCGATCCGTTCGATCCGTGCGCGTCCAGCCACCTTCTTACCAACGTCGGCCGATCCGGGCAGCGTCGCTTCAGGCGCCCGGATTCGGCTCTTCGGATCTCCGGATTCAACCCCGGGGCGCCTCTGCGCCTCGTCGGGAGAGGTGCGTCTCATGCGGTTCGAGCGTCGTTACACCACGTCCGGTTCCTCGCCTTATGCGGCGATCCCGTTCCGCAAGGCACTGTCCGAGATCCGCAACCCGGACGGCTCGACCGTCTTCCGCCTCGACGGGATCTCGGTGCCCGAGAGCTGGAGCCAGGTCGCGAGCGACGTGCTGGCGCAGAAGTACTTCCGCAAGGCCGGCGTGCCGGCGCGCCTGAAAAGGGTCGAGGAGAACGACGTCCCGTCCTTCCTGTGGCGCTCGGTGCCGGACGAGGCGGCGCTCGGCGAGCTGCCCGAGGCCGAGCGCACCGGCTCCGAGACGTCGGCGACGCAGGTGTTCGACCGCCTGGCCGGCTGCTGGACCTACTGGGGCTGGAAGGGCGGCTACTTCACCTCTGAGGAGGACGCCTCCGCGTTCCTCGACGAGCTGCGCTTCATGCTCGCCAAGCAGATGGTCGCGCCGAACTCGCCGCAATGGTTCAACACCGGCCTGCATTGGGCCTACGGCATCGACGGCCCGGCCCAGGGCCATTACTACGTCGACTACCGCAGCGGCGAGCTGACCAAGTCCGCCTCGTCCTACGAGCACCCGCAGCCGCATGCCTGCTTCATCCAGGGCGTGCAGGACGACCTCGTCAACGAGGGCGGCATCATGGACCTGTGGGTCCGCGAGGCGCGCCTGTTCAAGTACGGCTCCGGCACCGGCTCGAATTTTTCGATGCTTCGTGGAGAAAACGAAAAACTCGGCGGCGGCGGCAAGTCGTCTGGCCTGATGTCCTTCCTCAAGATCGGCGACCGGGCGGCCGGCGCGATCAAGTCCGGCGGCACCACCCGGCGCGCGGCCAAGATGGTCATCGTCGACATCGACCACCCGGACATCGAGCAGTACATCGACTGGAAGGTGAAGGAGGAGCAGAAGGTCGCCGCGCTGGTGACCGGCTCCAAGATCGTCTCCAAGCACCTCGCCGCGGTGATGAAGGCCTGCACCCAGTGCGAGGCGGAAGGCGACGCCTGCTTCGACCCCGAGCGCAACCCGGCCCTGAAGAAGGCCGTGAAGGCCGCCCGCAAGGACGCCGTGCCGGATTCCTACACCAAGCGGGTGATCCAGTTCGCCCGCCAAGGCTTCACCAAGATCGACTTCCCGGTCTACGACACCGACTGGGACTCGGAGGCCTACCTCACGGTGGCCGGCCAGAACTCCAACAACTCGGTCTCGCTGACCGACGACTTCCTGCGCGCGGTCGAGACCGACGCGTCCTGGGAGCTGAAGGCCCGTACCACCGGCAAGACGACCAAGACCCTGCCGGCGCGCGAGCTGTGGGAGAAGATCGGCGAGGCGGCCTGGGCCTCGGCCGATCCGGGCCTGCACTTCAACACCACGATGAACGACTGGCACACCTGCCCGACCGGCGGGCGGATCCGGGCCTCGAACCCGTGCTCCGAGTACATGTTCCTCGACGACACCGCCTGCAACCTGGCCTCGGCCAACCTGCTGACGATGTACGACCGCCAGACCAAGCAGTTCGACGTCGAGGCCTTCGAGCACCTCAACCGCCTCTGGACGGTGGTGCTCGAGATCTCGGTGACGATGGCGCAGTTCCCGTCGAAGGAGATCGCCGAGCTCTCCTACAGATACCGCACGCTCGGCCTCGGCTACGCCAACATTGGCGGCCTGCTGATGACGATGGGCCTGCCCTACGACTCGGATAAGGGCCGGGCGCTGGCCGGCGCGCTGACCGCGATCATGACCGGCGTGTCCTACGCCACCTCGGCCGAGATGGCCGCGGAGCTCGGGGCCTTTCCGGCCTACGAGGACAACGCGGACGCCATGCTCAAGGTGATCCGCAACCACCGCCGCGCGGCGCACGGCGAGGCGGAGGGCTACGAGTTCCTCTCGATCGCCCCGGTGCCGCTCGACCACGCCAACATCCCGCAGGGCAATCTCGGCGACCACGCCCGCGCCGCCTGGGACAGGGCGCTGCGGCTCGGCGAGGAGCACGGCTATCGCAACGCGCAGGCGACGGTGCTGGCGCCGACCGGCACGATCGGCCTCGTCATGGATTGCGACACCACCGGCATCGAGCCTGATTTTGCGCTCGTCAAATTCAAAAAGCTCGCCGGCGGCGGCTACTTCAAGATCATCAACCAGGCCGCGCCGGATGCGCTGCGCGCGCTCGGCTACCGCGAATCCGAGATCGCCGAGATCGAGGCCTACGCGGTCGGCCACGGCTCGATGGGCCAGGCGCCGGCGATCAACCCGGGCTCCCTGCGGGCCAAGGGCTTCACCGACGACAAGATCGCCGCGATCGAGGCGGGCCTGAAGTCGGCCTTCGACATCAAGTTCGTGTTCAACCGCTGGACGCTGGGCGACGCCTTCCTCACCGACACCCTGAAGGTGCCGGCGGACAGGCTCTCCGACCCGACCTTCGAGCTGCTGCCGTTCCTCGGCTTCTCGCGGAAGGACGTCGAGGCCGCCAACACCCACATCTGCGGGGCGATGACGCTCGAGGGCGCGCCGGGGCTGAAGCAGGAGCACTACGCGGTGTTCGATTGCGCCAACCCGTGCGGGCGGATCGGCAAGCGCTACCTCTCGGTCGACAGCCACATCCGCATGATGGCGGCGGCGCAGCCCTTCATCTCGGGGGCGATCTCCAAGACCATCAACATGCCCAACGACGCCACGGTCGAGGATTGCAAGGCGGCCTACACCCTGTCCTGGCGCCTGGCGCTCAAGGCCAACGCGCTCTACCGCGACGGCTCCAAGCTGTCGCAGCCGCTGAACTCGGCCCTGATCCAGGACGAGGACGACGAGGAGGACATGGTCGAGGCGCTGGTGCAGGCGCCGGCCGCCGCCAAGGCGACGCAGCTCGCCGAACGAATCGTCGAGCGGGTGATCGAGCGGGTCGAGCGCATCCGCTCGCGCGAGAAGCTGCCGCACCGGCGCAAGGGCTACACCCAGAAGGCCGTCGTCGGCGGCCACAAGGTCTACCTGCGCACCGGCGAGTACGACGACGGCCGCATCGGCGAGATCTTCATCGACATGCACAAGGAGGGCGCCGCCTTCCGAAGCCTGATGAACAACTTCGCCATCGCGATCTCGCTCGGGCTCCAGTACGGCGTGCCGCTCGAGGAATACGTCGAGGCCTTCACCTTCACCCGCTTCGAGCCGGCGGGCTTCGTGCAGGGCAACGACGCGATCAAGAACGCGACCTCGATCCTCGACTACGTCTTCCGCGAGCTGGCGATCTCGTACCTCGCCCGCATGGACCTCGCCCATGTCGACCCCTCCGAGATCGGCTCGACCGTGCTCGGCGGCGGCGAGGGCGACACCACCCGCGAGGCGGGCAAGCCGCAGCAGACGGCCGCCAGCGTCGTCTCCCGCGGTCTGCTGCGCGGCTCGGCCGACCGGCTGACCCTGATCCAGGGCGGCCCGTCCGGCGCGACCGTCGGCGTCGGCGCCGGCAACGCGGGCCAGTCGGCCCCGGCCGGCGGCGTGGTCCACGCCATGCGCGGCGCCACCGCGCTGAAGGCGGAGCCGGACTTCGCCGGCCACGCGGAGACGTCGATCGAGGCCCTGCCCTTCGCCAAGCCGGAGCGCAGCGTCGCCGACCGGCGCGCCGAGGCCAAGATGAAGGGCTACGTCGGCGAGGCCTGCCCGGAATGCGCGAACTTCACGCTGGTCCGCAACGGAACCTGCCTGAAGTGCGACACCTGCGGCAGCACGACCGGCTGCTCGTAGGCGCGGCGGTCGGCGCTTGTAGCGAACGGGTGAGTTTGGTTGTGCAAAGGGGAAGTTTGGTTGCTCCGAACAGGGTAGTTTGGTTGTAACCCGGTTTTTCCGAGCTACAGCGACGGCAATGTGGATCCTGGCGGCCGACTTTCGGCCGCCAGGATCACTGGGTGAACAAAAGGGGCACGGAAGCCCGTCCATCGTGAGAGGCCACAAGACAATCTTTTGGAGCGGTCGAAGCCTCGATCCGGCGATGTCCAGGGTGTCGCCGACGCTTCCCCATGGCATCTCCTGGAGGGAGACCCGAACCGATGGCCAATACTGATCGGCCCCCGCGAGGTGGTCCAAGGGTGAAGTTAGTGCACGGTGGGCCGCTCCGCCACGAGTAGCTTGGCCGGCGGAGCTGGTCGGGCGAGCGCAGCCGGCCAAGCGGAGAAGGCTGGCACGAACACCTCCGGTGCC
>NZ_JAKSXU010000165.1:0-91372 GCF_022829325.1 Methylobacterium sp. J-092
TTCTTCGACGGATGCCTCCATCGCGGCGGCAATATCGCCCGCGTTTCGCATGACGCCCTCGCAGGCGTTCAACGTATCGGCGGATCTCTCAAGAGCCCCGCGCAGCCGCGCCACCTCATCGGCGAGCCGGTCGCGGTCGGCGGTGGCAGCTTTCTCGGCTCTGTCGGTCGCCGGCACGGCCGAGAGCTTCAAGTCGGCCGACGGCGCGATCTGGGAACGGGTGCTCGGGCTCGGGCTCGACCTCGGCAACCGCACCCTCGTCGAGTACGAAGCGATCAGCCCGGCCGACATCTGCTACGGCTACGCCGCCAACGTGAAGGCATCCGGCACCAGCACTGGGGCCGTCGTCGGCTTCCAGATCAACTCCTACTCGAAGAGCGGCACCGGCGTCCGCTCGGTGTTCGGCGGTGCGACCGAAGCCTGGACCGGCGACCACGATACCGCGCCCGACGCGGGCGCGACGCTGATCGGGTTCGAGCCGTCGATCATCTCGCAGCGGCACGATCAGAACAGCGCGCTCGTCGGCATGGACGTGCCGTTCAAGAACCGCCGGGACGGAGCGGCCGACCCGTTCCAGGGGCTCGGGGCGAACGCCTACAACCGCAACAGCCGCGCCATCCAGATCAGCTCGCAGGCGCGCGGGACGTCCGGCGCATACTGCGGCTGGCGCATCGGCCTCCAGTTCACGGCCGACGCGATCGACCAGACAGTCGACGGGCTCGGCATCGGCATCGACATGTCGGCGATCCCGGCCGCACGTCTGCTCGCCGCCATCCGCATGCCGACGGCCGGCAAGCTGACCTGGGATAGCGGTGCGCGCGCGGTCGGCGTGATCGACGGGGCGTTCGTCTACCAGCTCAACGGTGTGTCGCAGTTCGACTGCAACAGCCTCGGCGTGGTCTCGGCGCACGGGGCGTTCCGTGCCCTTGGCTCAGACCCGTCCATCAAGATCGGCCTCGACCTCTCGGCCATCCCCAGTGGCCAGCTTACTGCCGGCGTGCGCATGGCCGACGAGAGCACGTTGAACTGGAACGGCGACCGCCGTCGGCTCGGCGTGATCGCCGGGGCGCTGCGCTACCAGTTCGACGGCGCGGACATGATGTTCTGCACCTCGGACGGCATCTTCAACGTGCTCACCGAGTATCGCGTCGGCAACCGGCGCGTGATCGGCCCGACCGATACCGGCTGGGCCATCCTTGAAGGCGCCCAGGACAAAACCACGGCCTTCAATTCCGCGACCATAACCCTGGCGCAGCTCGGCGCCCGCGTGGCCGCGCTCCAGGCTGCCCTCTCCACCCACGGCCTCATTGGCCACTAACCGAAGGATCGAACCATGGTTCTCGACAAGGAAGACCACCGGGACCTGCTGCTGGAGATGGTCAACGGCGCACGCATCCCCGGTTCGATGGCTGAGATCGTCGCCGATCTGAAGAAGGCGCTGATCGAAGCGGCCGTGACCGAGCCGAAGCCGCCCGCCGGCAAGCCTCCGGGCAACAAGGCCTGATCCTCCGGCGACGCGCGAGGCTTCATGGAACCGGCCAGCTACGACTTCGCGGTGCGCCGCGGCGATACCGCGACGCTCGGCGTGGTCCTGCGCTCGCAGAACATGCTGACCCAGCAGATCGCAGCGCTCGACCTCGAGGTCGACGCCGTGATCTGGACCTCGGCCGGCGTCGGCGGCGACCTCGTGCGCACCACCTTGCCGGGCGGGGGCCTCACCGTCGACCCGAAGTCCGGGGCAGTGACCAACGCCCTCAGCGCGGCGCAGACGCAGGCGCTGCGGCCCGGCCCGCGCTCGCCCTACACCGTCCAGGCACAGACCGCCTCGGGCGAGCTGACGACCCTGCTGGCAGGCTTCTACGACTTCACGGGAGCGATCATGGTAGGCCCGCTCGAACTCGTCTCGGAGGCTGGGCTGAACCTGCGGCCGGTGGCCCGCGCCTTCCGGTCGCGCGCCGTGGTCGAGGTCATCATCCCCGTGCTGCGCACGCGGCTGGAGGCGGCGATCGAGGACGTGGACGGTTTGGCCGCAGTCCTCGACGGGCTTGCCGCTCAGATCGCGAGCAAGGCGACGCCGGCCGACATCGCCGCCGCCATCGGTCAGCTCACCGCCGGCAGCCCGGCCGAGCTGAACACCTTCCTGGAGGCCTACAACCGGTTCATCACCGACGAAAGCGCGGCATCTCTGACGAATGCCGCCATCGCCGGGCTTCAGACCGCGGTCGCGGCGCGGCTGGTCGCGGCGAGCAACCTGTCCGACGTCGGCGATAAGGCGGCGGCTCTCGCGACCTTGAATGGCCTCGACCGTCGTGTGCTCGTACTGCCCGGCGATCCTGGTGCGGGCGACGTGCCGGCGGCGACGGCCCGGGTCGTCAAGAACACCGGCACCGGCCGCATCAGCGTATGGGTCAACGACGGGGGCACGATGATCGACCTTCTCACGTTCGCACCAGCCTCCTGACCGAGGGCATCCGATGATCCGCCTTCTCGCCCCGCTCGCGCTCGCCCTCGCGATCCTCCTGCCGGCCGCCGGGCCGGTGTCCGCGCAGGTTCGTGCAACGCAGGACGTCCCGTCGAAGAGCTACGTCGACACCGGGCTTGCCGCGAACTCGAACGCAATCGGGTCCAACGTCACGGCGCTGCTGGCCGAGGTCGCCCGCGCCAAGGCGGCCGAGAGCGCCAACGTGACGGCGATCGCCACCAACGCGAGCAACATCGCCACCGAGATCGCTCGCGCGCAGGCGGCCGAAGGCCTGCTGGCCCCGCTGGCAAACCCGACCTTCTCGGGTCCGGTGTCCACGACGCGAGCCTTCCGCACGGCCTACACCAGCGCCGCCACCGGCTCGATCCTCTACGGCTACACCGCCAACGTGAAGGGCGCCGGCGCCGGGACCGATCTCGCCGTCGGCGCGCAGATCAACGCCTACAGCACCGGGACCGGTATCCGGCCGGTCTGGGGCATCGCCACCGAGGCCTGGACCGGCGACGCGACGACGGCGCCGAGCGCGACCGCGCCACTGATCTCCGGTGAGCACGCGGTGATCGCTCAGCACGATGCCAACGACCAGGCTCTGGTCGGCGCAGACGCGGTGTTCAAGAACCGCAAGGACGGCGCGACCTCACCCCTGAAGGGGCTCGGCGCCAACGGCTACAACCTCAACAGCCGGGCATTCCAGATCAGCGCGCAGGCACGCAGCAGCGCGGGCGAGTACAGCGGTTGGGCCTGCGGCCTGTGCTTCCTGCCGAACAGCTTGGATCGCACCTCGGCCGGCCTCGCCGTCGGCATCGACATGTCGGCGGTCGATAGCACCCGGCTGGCCTCGGCCTTCCGCATGCCGACGAACGGCAAGATCACATGGGACGGGGACGCGCGTCAGGTTGGCATCACCAGCGGCTCGCTGGTCTACAACGTCTCCGGCGTTACGGTCCTGGGCGTCTCGTCGGCCGGCAACGTGACGCTGCCCGCCAACGCGCAGATCGGCGGGCCCGGCGGCGGTGCGCTGACCCTGGGCAACGTCGCCTCGGCCGTGAACACGGTCCGCGTCACTCCGGCGGTGACCGGCGGTAACGCGGTCATCGACGTCTACGGCGACACCAGCGCCAACCTGTTCGTGAAGGGCGCCGGCTCGGGCAGCGTCTACGTCCAGTCCACCCTGTCGGCGGGCTACAACAACGCTTTGTTCACGCAGATCGCCGGCGCGGCCTCCGGTGCCAGCCCGACGATCGCCGCGGCGGGAACCGACGCCAACATCGCCCAGACGGTGAAGGGTAAGGGCACGTCGGGCGTGCTCACGGGGGCCTTCATCCGCACCGCCGATCCGACGACCACGGACATCCCTACGGGGCAGTGCGCAGGCTGGATCAACACCGCGACCCCCTCCTACAAGTTCGTCTGCAACGTCTCGGGGACGCTGCGGACCGCCGCCCTGAACTGAGGCCGACCATGCGCATCGTCGTCACCCTAGCCGTCCTGGCCCTCGTCGCCGCGCCCGTCCTCGCAAGGGCACAGCCGCAGCCCCAGCCGGACCCGACGCAGCAGGCCCTTGGGCAGATGCTGGCCGAGGCACAGGGGCGGGAGGCGAGCGCTCTGGTCCAGGCCTACACCTTGCGGGTGAAGCTGGCCGAGGTCACCGCGCAGCGCGACGCCGAGACGAAGCGCGCCGACGAGGCCGAGGCGAAGCTGAAGGCCGCAGAGAAGGCGACGGACCAGCCCGCGGACGTGAAGGCGCTCGGCACCTCTTCGGCGCCAGCCAAGGCAGCCGAGTAGCCAAGCCCACCGCTCCTCTTACGTTCATGTCTCCCATGCCCCGCATCCTAGCAGCCCTCGCGCTCCTCTGCGCGCTGGCCTCTCCAGCCATGGCCGGGCGGCATCGCCCGGTCTGCGTCGCCGTCGATGTCGAGGGCATTCCGGCTCGCATCTGCCCGCCGGCCTGGCGTCGCTGACCCTACGCCTGCCGCTGAGCGAGCAGCCCGGCTCGGTGAAGCTCTTCCTCGACCGCTTCGTATGCCGGCGCCATCAGGTCATCGTTGATCGCCTGCGGCGGTCGAACGGGCTTCATGGGTGGGAAGCTGCTCATCAGCTCCTCAACGGACATCGGCGGTCGCTCATCGACGCGGGCCTGCGGCTCCCTCGACGTTCTGACCAAGAGTGATCTGAGCTTTCCGAGCATGTGCGCCTCCGCCGTCTGAATAGCACAACCCGCGCCACCACCCTCCGCTCTCTGACATCGTGAGAACCGACCATGGCCGCAGAGCTCAACAGAGCTGCGTTCTTTCAGGCTGTCCGCCTGCGCCCGTTCCCCGGCAGCCTGACCGCTGGGCAGGTCTCAGGCATGGAGGCGATCCTCGACGCCTGCCCGCCGGACACGCCGACCGATCACCTCGCATACGCTCTCGGCACTTGCCCGATCGAGACCGGGTGGACGATGCAACCGGTGAAGGAGAAGGGCGGGGCCGCTTACTACACCCGGATGTACGACATCGCCGGGGACCGGCCGGCGAAGGCCAAGGAACTCGGCAACATCAAGCCCGGCGACGGCGCGCTGTTCTGCGGCCGCGGCCTGCTGCAGCTTACCGGCCGGTCGAACTATCGCCGCGCCACGTCGCGCCTGCGCGACCTCGGGATGGTGCCGGCCCTCACCGACCTCGAGCAGACGCCCGACTTTGCGATGGATCCGGACATCGCCTCCGCCATCCTGTTCGTCGGGATGCGCGAGGGTTGGTTCACCGGCAAGAAGCTGGCGGACTACTTCGCCGCCGGCCGCGCCGACTGGACCGGGGCCCGCCGCATCATCAACGGCCAGGACCGCGCCGCCGAGATTGGCCAGCACGCGCAGGGCTTCCGTGCCGCGCTGATCGCCGCCGGCCACCGCCCGGGTGCGGTCGCCGCGTCGGTGCCCACGATCGTCGTCGAAAGCAAGCCGCTCGCGCCGCCAACCGTACCGAGCCGCCCGGCCGCATCGTCGGCCACGCCCGCTCAGAAGCCCGTCACCGCCCAAGCAAGCGGCTTCGGCGCATGGGTTCGCAGACTCCTCGGAAAGGAAGCAGCGTAATGGATTGGACCTCACTCGCCGGGCAACTCGCTCAGATCGGACTACCTGCGCTCGGCACACTGTTCGGAGGGCCGCTCGGCGGCACCGTCGGCGCCGTAGTAGGCAAGGGTGTCGCGGCCGCGCTTGGCGTCGCGGCGACCCCGGAGGCTGTGTCCGCGGCCGTCCAGGCCGACCCGAACGGCGCCGCCGTAAAGCTCGCCGAGATCGAAGCCGAAACGAAGCGGCAGGACGCCTACCTCGCCGACCTCGCCAATGCCCGCGCCATGGAGGTGCAGCTCGTCCAGGCGCACTCGCCGATCGCCTGGGGCCCGGTCGTTGTCTCGGTGATGAACTACCTGCTGCTCGCCGGTATCGTCCTCGCAGTCGGCATGGGCTGGCTGCGTGAGGATGGCATCATCGTCGGCTTCGCGCTCGGCGCGGCGAGTTCCGTCTATCAGTACTGGCTCGGCTCCAGCGAGAGCAGCAAGCGCAACGCGGATGCCGTGCGGCAGTTCGCGCTGAACAGCAACACCCCGACGGCGGGACAGGTCGCTCAGACCGCGATCCAAGCCATCCGGCGCCGCTGACCCATGCTCATCCGGGAAAATCATGTCGCAGGGAAAGCGGACGTTGCCGCCGGAAGATCTGCGCGCCGCTCGGCGCGCTACGGCGGACGGCGCGGCGCCGCTCATTCGCCAGCACTACCAGGAGACCCCGGACGAGAGCTTCAAGGACGGGGTTGAGGCGCGCCGAACTCTCGACCACTTCCTGCGGGAGGAGGACATCGGCGAGAGCCTGCATGGCCCTGACCGTGTCGTCCGCTTCCCGCGGCACCTGATCGAGCTGTTCGCGGCCCTCGGCAGGCCGGAGACTAAGACGCTTCTCACGCTCGCGAGCCTCAAGGCAGAGGAGATGGATGCGCTGCTCCGCATCGCCCGGCGTGAGGCCGATCGAACCGTCTTCGGCAGGGTCTGGGGTGGGGCGTGGAAGGTCGGGCTTGGCCTTGCCCTGCCGACCTACGCCGCGGCCAAATGGGGATGGGAGCAGATCCCGTTCCTGAAGCAGATCATCGCTGCCGTGAAGGGAACCACCGGATGACGATCCAGCGATTCGGCCGCAACATGCGGATGGCCTTCCACATCGTGGGGGCGACCTTGCTCCTGCTGCTTTGCCCGGTGGCGGCGTTCCAGGCCGGCGACTGGCACTGGCCCTACATCGTCCAATCGATCGACCTTGCGCCCGATCCGGTCCCGCGCGGCGGCACGCTGCAGGTGCTGGCCGTGCGGACCTATCTCGACAACTGCGACCTCAGCTTCGCACGGCAGATCGAGAGCGTATCTCAGCCGTCCGAGGCGCCGACCATCCTGCCGGAGGAGCACACCTCGACGCCATGGCGATTCAACAACCGGGCGCAGACGCTTAACATCGCCATCCCGCGGGATTTCCCGTGCGGCTCGGCGCAGCTCCGTACGTCGCCCTCGGCCGCCTGCAACTGGCTCCAGGCCCACCTGTGGCGGCAGACGCAGCGGCCAGCGCTCACGCCCTTCGAGATCGCCTGCGGGCCGGCTCAGTGAGATCCTGCCCCGAAGGCTCCTTCACGTCCGGCCACCTCTGGATGGCAGCGCTGTGCGGCGCGATGGTGATCCTGGTCGTCGTCGGCGTGATCCGCGACCTGGCCGCTTCGCGCGATCCTCCATCCGAGGGATGACGCAGCCCACCTGACGCGACAGCCTCTCATCTCCCGTGATGACCTCAGCCCCGCCGGCATCCGCCGCGCGGGGCTTCTTCGTTCCTGGCGCATGCTGCCGTACGCGCTACACCAGCCCCCCTTCGTGGACAGCACCCCGCGAGACCTTTCAGCCCGCCCCGCTTCGGCCGCGGCGGGTTTTTGCGCCGTCTATGCGGAATGGTTGTTTAGCGCCCCAACATCTTCTCGCAGTTCATATCGACTTTTTTACTTCCCTAAATATCAATATGGGTGTTACGCCAAACATGGTTCTAGGGCGGCCTATTAGCTCTCTTGCTGCAGCAGCTAGATTTGCGGCAATCTTCGTAAACTCCTTAGGGATCATTTCAATTGCGAGTTGGTCTAATGTCTGAGGGTTTGGTTCTGCCTCAGTGGGGATTGGCACGTCCGGAAAGGCATCAAGGATACCGATAACCTTCCAAAAGCCACGTATCATAATGCCGTGCTTGAGCATTATATCAGCTGCGGTTGTTGTTAAAGACTCATGAGAGATAGAGGACCATGCCGCAACATTGTTTTCTTCACCATCCCCAAAAACGGTGAGCTGAATGCCGTGAGGCAGGCCAACAACCATTTCCATATTTCTATGAAAATCTTGGGCCTGCGTGGAATTAAACTTAACTCCTTTTGCCTTGGCAAAACCCTCCAAAAGACTTTTACTGAGTTTCTGATTTTTTAGAACCGTCTGAATATAATTTAGATCAACTATAGCAATAGAGCCATTAATTTGCACAAAACTTCCAACCCGACCTTCCCATAAATTATGCTGAATATGGTCGCCAGATTCGATAAAATCTAACAATCTGCGTGCGTTTGCCCACAGTGGATCAAATGTATGCTCGGCTATATCTTTTGTTTCATCTGTTGTCGTCGTATCCATTGATGCGGACCCGCCCATAACAGACGGCAATCCAATAGTTCCAGATGCTGCGCCCTTCAGGGCCTGCGTTTGTCCTACGCTTTCGGTAGCTTTCACAGCCTGGCGGACGCCATACTCCTCAAATTGTGCAAGGAAGGAGCCGACACGTCGAACGTCTTGGTATAAGAAATCATATACGGAATTGTTTGGTTGGTCCCCGGAGTGCTCCTCGTAATCTCTTTCTTCGCTCGTCTGCGTCTCGTCGGATGTCTCCGGCGCGCTCGACGTTTTTCCTGACGGCATCTGCAATCTCTTCCGATCGTTCGATCTGTTTGGAGAGAGACGGGTCTGTCGGCCGAGTGACCTGATCGTGGTCCGTCATCGGTTTGATCCTTCAGGCCTTCTCGACGAGGCGGCGAATCGCTCCCGGCGCGGAAGGTAGGTCGACTTCAGGTTGGCTGCAATTCGACAAAGAAACATTGACGCCGCGGCATTCAGCCGGTGCTATCACGCCGAGGCGCGTCGTGTCGAAATCAGGTCTTGGCTTCGAGGCGCCGTTTACCGCGCGGCCTCCCACACCGGCACGCCGACAGGCCGCCCCGGCCGGTCCCGCCGGAAAGTCTGGTTCCCGTACCGGATCGAGGTGTCGCCGATCGCCTCGACGCGGCGCGCTTTGATCATCAGCGCCTTGCGGTAGTCGACGCGGATCCCACAGCGTAGCGCTGCCCCGGTCCGTTGCCATCAACTCGAGGCTGAACTCTATGCGAGGTTTTGAAGTGTGCGCCTTTCAGCGGCATCGGTTCGCACCCATGGGCTACCATTGACAAGGTGACCATCGGACACCTCTCATCCGACTTGCAGTTGCAATGCTGTTTCCGATCCTTATGGGCGGCCTGTGTGATCATACAGTCCGTACCAACATAGATTATTATTTCTATGCCGCATGATAGGCAAAAATCTTTCATGACGCGCATGGTTTTTCCTGTGATCACCCAGAAAAAACAATGGGCGGTTTCACAAGAAAGACCGACACGCGGTAAACCGTTCCAATTGATATTCGTTTTGCTTTCTAAATCGCCTTATTTGCGCGGTCGCCGGCTATACATTTGATAAGAAAAAACCTTGGTAGCCCCGAATGCTTCGCCATTATCATCATTTGCGAAGTTTAACAGCTGGTCTCGCCGGATGCGGGCGGCGGGGATAGGGGCGCGGGCGGGGCGGCGCAACGCGGCTGTCGGCCGCCTGTCGCGCTACTCCACCGAGCGAAGCCGCGGCCCCGGTCCCGTGTGCGCGCCCGAGAAGTCGGGCCGGGTGCTGATCCGGTCTTTCCGTCCGCAGGCCGAGCACACCAGCCGCAGCGCGACATCTGGCACGGGGAAGTCGTCGGGCAGGCCGTCGAAAGACATGGCGCCGCTGAGCCCGCACTCGCAGAACACCAGCAGCCCACGGGCGCCGTTCGCCTTGCTGTTCGCGATCGTGGCCGGCGGCTGCTCGATGCCGTTCGAGTCGTACCAGCGGCGCGGGTTGCGCAGGTGCCTCGGGACGCCGGTCATTGGATCGTCGCCGAGCCCTGGCTAAGGCCCAGGAGTGCGGCGAGCTTCATCAGGCCTGCGTCGCTCATCTCCTCGCCGTCCACCAACCACAGACTGAGGTCGTCCCCGAACGGCTCGACATACCGGCCGATCGCGCGAAGGGCTTCGACGGCTTCGTGGAGGGGGGCGTCGGTCACGCCGGCTTAAAACCGGGGATGGCTTCGAAATCACCCTGACCGAGCCTCTGCGATGCGATCCAGGCATTGCCCTCGCGGCGAAAATCTCCGGGCTGGGTCTCGTAGTGAGCGCTGCGGCTTCGGATCAGTTCGGGTTCGAAGTCGGAAGGCACGGTGCCAATCATCTGCCCGTCTTGAAGCACTGGCATGCGCTGCCCCTGGCTGGCAGGTTCGATCCCCACCCTTCGCAGGGCTTCAGTCAGACCGATCTCGCGCAGAACGTGCGTATCGAAGACGACTATTCGTCTATCATTGAGCCGGTATCGCGCGATCCCGTCTTCATCATCGCGCGCGCTTTCGATCCGCTTGGCCACGATCCTACTCCATCAAAGGCCACGCTAGCAGGATCGCCGTCCGAACGGCGGATCGCCTGGCGCCATCCTTCGCGGTGGGTTCGGACAAGGTCGCTCTAGCATGGCGGCTGGCCTTCACCGCGGCAGCAAGATCCACGGTGTACCCGCTAGCGAACCGAAATAGGCGCACCGTCGGATCCTCCATGAATGCGTCGACCGCGGCGTTCAATTCGTCGGAGGCGATCGTCTTAGCCTTGATGAGGTCGCCGGTCGTGGGGTCTGCCATGGCGCGATCGTAGCGGGGGCAGAATGCCGGCGCCACATGCGGATCGAAGTGGAGTTCAGAAATAGCCAATTTCCCGGTCTGCTTACCATGTGCTTACCGGTCGTCATTTTCGGTAAGCAAGCAGAGGGCTAAGTGTTGGTGCCGCTTGAGGGATTCGAACCCCCGACCCCCTCATTACGAATGAGGTGCTCTACCAGCTGAGCTAAAGCGGCATCCGTCCGCGGTCGCAGGGTGCGATCGCCGAGGCCACGGTGCATAGCCGTCCGGTCTGCCGTTGGCAAGGCGGCACCGTTCGCGAGGTCGGCGGCGATGCAGGCGGGACACGGCGGCGCGGGGAAGCGTCGGGGCTGGGCTTCGCGTCCTTGACGGGGGCGGATGCGGCGGGAAGGGTCCCACCGCACCGGGCGCGCCGGTCGCGGGAACATCGCCATGTCGCTGATCGCACGCCTGCGGGCCTATGCCGCCGAGGCCCTCGGGGTCGCCGCGCACGAGACGCCGGGCGACGACACCCACCTGGCCGCCACCGCGCTCCTCGTCCACGTGGCCCGGGCCGACGGCATCCTCGCGCCGGCGGAATCGGAGCGCCTCGCGCGGCTGGTGCGCGGGCGCTACGCCGAGAGCGCCGAGGCCGCCGACGCCCTGATCGCCCGGGCCGCCGCCTTCGATTCCGAGACCCGCGACGTGGCGAGCCTCGTCGAGATGCTGCCGCACGAGGCCGATGCCGGCGAGCGCGGGCGCATCCTGGCGATGGCGTGGTCGGTCGCCGCCGCCGACGGCCACGTCGACGAGTTCGAGGAGGCGCTGGTCTGGCGGCTCGGCAAGCTCCTCGGCTTCGACGAGGGCGGGATCGCGCGGGCGCGCGGCGAGAGCATCCCCGGCATCGCCGCCGATCCGGCCTGAGCGGCGGCGATCGATGATCGCGAGCCTGACCCTGATCCTGCTGGCGCAGCTCCTCGGCGAGGTGCTTGCCCGCAGCGCCGGGCTGCCCCTCCCCGGCCCGGTCCTCGGCATGGCCCTGATGCTGGGCTTCCTGGTGCTGCGCGACCGGCGCGCGCTGCACCTGGCGCGGGTCCTGCCGAAGCCGCTGACCGACGGGACGCTGGAGAACACGGCCCGCGGGCTGCTCGCGAACCTGTCGCTGATGTTCGTTCCGGCCGGCGCCGGAATCGTCGGGCGCCTCGACGTGGTGCAGGCGCAGGGGCTTCGCCTCGCGATCGTGGTCGTGGTCTCGACCGCGGCGGCGCTCGTCGCCACGGTTCTGGTGTTCCTCTGGGTCGCGCGGCTGACGGCGCAGATCGGGGGCGACCGGTGAGCGGCGAGTTCGCGGTCTGGGTCTACCTCGCGCGCACGCCGCTGTTGTGGCTGACGGTGACGCTGGCCGCCTACCTCGTGGCGGACCGGATCTCGGCCGCGAGCGGGCGCCACCCGGTGGCGAACCCGGTGCTCATCGCCATCGCGATCACCGGCACGGTGCTGACCCTGACCGGCACGCCCTACGCCACCTACTTCGACGGCGCGCAGTTCGTCCACTTCCTGCTCGGGCCGGCGACGGTGGTGCTGGCGATGCCACTGTACGAGCACCGCGCCACGGTGATGCGGGCGCTCCTGCCCATGCTCGCCGCCCTCGTCGCCGGCTGCACGGTGGCGCTCGGCAGCGCGATCGTGCTGGCGCGCCTCCTCGGCATCCCGGAGCCCGTCATCGTCTCGCTCAGCCCGAAATCGGTCACGTCGGGGGTGGCGATGGGCATCTCGGAAGCGCTCGGCGGCGACCCGACGCTGACGGCGGTGCTGGTGATGCTGACCGGCATCACCGGGGCGATCCTGGTGACGCCGCTGATGCAGGCCTTGGGCATCCGCGACATGCGCGCCCGCGGTTTCGCGGTTGGGCTCGCCGCCCACGGCGTCGGCACCGCGCGGGCGTTCCAGGTGAGCGAGGTCGCCGGCACCTTCGCCGGCATCGCCATGGGGTTGAACGCCTTCCTCACCGCGATCTTCGTGCCGCTGGCGCTGCGGATCCTGTCCTGAGAGCGCGCCGTCACGCGCCGAGGCGGTCGGCTACCGCCTCGGCCAGGGACAGGCTGGCGGTCAGGCCCGGGCTCTCGATTCCGAACAGGTGAACGAGGCCCGGCAGGCCGTGCTCGGCCGGCCCGTCGATCACGAAGTCGGCGGCCGGCTCGCCCGGGCCGGTGAGCTTCGGGCGGATGCCGGCGTAATCGGGGACCAGCGCGCCGTCGGGCAGGCCGGGCCAGTAGCGCCGGATCGCCGCGTAGAAGGCGTCGCCGCGCGCCGGATCGACCCGGTAGTCGACCGCCTCGATCCACTCGACGTCGGGGCCGAAGCGCATCCGCCCGGCGAGATCGAGGGTGAGATGGGTGCCGAGGCCGCCCTCGACCGGTGCCGGATAGATCAGCCGGGAGAACGCGGGCTTTCCCGTGAAGCCGAAGTAGTTGCCGCGGGCCAGCACGCGGCGCGGCACCCGCTCGGCCGGGTAGCCCTCGGTCTGCGCGGCCAGGGCCTGTGCGTCGAGGCTCGCCGCGTTGACCACCGCGTCGCACGGATAGTCGCCGGGGCTCGCACCGCCGAACGCCGCCGCCCAGCGTCCGTCGCGGCGCGCCAGGCCGGTGACGGGGGTGTGCAGGGCGATCGCGCCGCCGCGATCCTCGAGATCGCCCTGCAGCGCCAGCATCAGGCCGTGGCTGTCGACGATTCCCGTCCGCGGCGACAGAAGCGCTGCGGTGCAGGCGAGGTTCGGCTCCAGGCGTCGGGCCTGGGCGGCGTCGAGCAGATCGAGTCCTTCGACGCCGTTGGCGACGCCGCGATCCCGGATCGCGGCGATCGTCTCCGCCTCGGCCTCCGTCGTGGCGACGATGAGCTTGCCGCAGGCGCGGTGGGCGATGCCGTGGCTTTCGCAGAGCGCGTAAAGCCGGCGCGCGCCGTCAACGCAGTGCTTCGCCCGCAGGGAGCCCGCCGGATAGTACATCCCGCCGTGGATCACCTCGGAGTTGCGCGCGGACACGCCGGTGCCGACCGCCTCCGCCGCCTCCGCGACGACGACCTCGTGCCCCCGCAGCGCCAGGGCGCGCGCTGTCGCGAGGCCGACGACGCCCGCACCGACGACCAGGACTTCCATGATGCGATCCTCCGCCGCCCGTTCTCGGCGAGGTCGCCGGACCGGTAAAGGCCCGGTGCCTCGTCGAGGGCGTCCCACCGGGCGGAAGCGCGAGGCATACAACTAGAAAGTGCATAGCGATTCGCGCGATCGGCGGACGATTTAGGGTTCGCCTAAGGGATTGTCTCCGTGAGCGAAATGGTCGACCGGAGCGCGCTACGTGCGTGCATTTGCAACCCGCTTGAGCGCGTTAATCAATTCTAAGTAGATTTAACGCACTGAATGGATCGCGCATAAGTTGTGTTTTGAGCGCGCAGGCGCATAATCGTTCGGCAGCGGCTCCTCCCGCCGCGTCCCTCTAGAGCGATCGACCGCTGAAGCATCCTGGTTTCGACGACTTCGCGCCCCGGCGCACCCACCAGATTGAATTCGGAAGGACACGACCGTGCAGACCACCTCAGACCCCATCGATCTCGCCGCGAAGATCCTCGCCGCCTACGTCGCCCGAAACTCGGTGCCGGCCGCCGGTCTGCCGGACCTCATCCGGACGGTGCACGGCTCGATCACCGGCCTGCAGACGCCGCCGAAGCCGGTGCTCGCCCGGCCGACCGACGCCCAGATCCGCGCCTCGATCCGCCAGGATTCGATCATCAGCTTCGAGGACGGCAAGCCCTACAAGGCGTTGCGTCGGCACCTGACGCTGCGCGGCCTGTCGCCGGAGGCCTACCGCAGCAAGTGGGGCCTCCCGATCGACTACCCCCTCGTCTCGGCGAGCTACAGCGCCCGCCGCTCGGTGATCTCCCGGACCATCGGCCAGAACCAGCGCCTGCGGCTGCAGCAGGCGGCGGAGTGATCCGCTGAACCTCGACCGCCCTCGCGTCCGACGTCGGCGCCGAGGGCGCATGGATGGGCCGAACCGGATCGGGCTGCCGCGGCGACCGCCGTGCGGGCCCGATCCGATGCCGTCTCCGGGATCCGACGATCCCGGCCGGGCGCCGTCGCGGCGATGCGCGGGCTCGCCGTTCAGATCGCGCGCATCTCGCCCGCCGACAGCCGGATCGCCTTCGCCATGCGGCTCGACAGCGACCCGACCACGACGACCTCGTCGCTCCCGTCGGCCTGCGCGCGCACGATCTCCAACGCCTCGTCCGGGCGTCGCGCCATCACGGCGTAGACCGAAGCCGGCACCGTGCTTGTGGCCGCGTCCGCGGTCACCGCGACGAGAAAGGTGGTGTAGCGCCGTCCGATACGCTTCGGCATGATCGGTCGAGCCTTTCACGCGCCCGCCCTCGCGCCGAGCCGCAAAGCGTGCCACGAGGGACCGGAAGCGGCGCGTCGACGGTCGGGCGCCGAGGGGTATCGCCGCGATGCTGGGATGGTTCCGGGCGCTGATGCCGCGCGAGGATCGGTTCTTCGATCTGTTCGCGCGCCACGCCGAGACGTTGGTCGCCGGAGCCGACGCCCTTCACGGCCTGCTCCAGGGCGGCGATGCCGTGCCGGAGTTCGGCCGCACGATCGTGACGCGCGAGGCGGAGGCCGACGCGATCACCGGCGAGGTGCTGCTCGCGGTGCGCCGCAGCTTCATCACCCCGTTCGACCGCGGCGACATCAAGGACCTGATCCAGTCGATGGACGACGCCATCGATCAGATGCAGAAGACCGTGAAGACCATCGAGCTCTACGAGATCCGCACCTTCGAGCCGCTGATGCGCGAGATGGGCGACACGGTGGTGCAGGCGGCCCGCCTCACCGCCGAGGCCGTCCCGCTGCTGAGCGCGATCGGCACCCACGCCACGCGGCTCTCCGCCCTCACCGAGGAGATCACTCGCGTCGAGGGCCGCTCCGACGAGCTGCACGACCAGGGCCTCAAGGCGCTGTACCAGGCCCACGGCCACACCGACCCGATGCGCTACCTGATCGGACGCGAGATCTACGGCAGCCTCGAGAGCGTGGTCGACCGGTTCGAAGATGTCGCCAACGAGATCAGCGGCATCGTCATCGAGAACGTCTGAGGATGACGATCACCGCGCTCGCGCTGCCCTGGCTCGTCGGACTGATCGCGGTCGCGCTGGTCTTCGACTTCCTCAACGGCCTGCACGATGCGGCCAACTCGATCGCCACCATCGTCTCGACGCGGGTGCTGCGGCCGCGCTACGCCGTGATCTGGGCGGCGTTCTTCAACTTCATCGCTTTCCTGTTCTTCGGCCTCCACGTGGCGCAGACGCTCGGGACCGGCATCGTCGACGCCAGCATCGTCGACGCGCCGGTGATCTTCGCCGCGCTGATCGGCGCGATCGCCTGGAACGTCGCCACCTGGGTGCTCGGCATCCCGTCGAGCTCCTCGCACGCCCTCGTCGGCGGGCTCGTCGGCGCGGGCCTCGCCAAGGCCGGGCCGCCGGTGATCGTGTGGGCCGGCCTCGGCAAGACCATCGCCGCGATCGTGCTGTCGCCGCTGCTCGGCTTCCTGCTGGCGCTGCTGCTGGTGCTCGCCGTCTCCTGGAGCTTCGTGCGCGCGACGCCGTTCGCGGTCGACCGCACATTCCGGGTGATGCAGTTCCTCTCCGCCTCGCTCTACTCCCTCGGGCACGGCGGCAACGACGCCCAGAAGACCATGGGCATCATCGCGGTGCTGCTCTACTCGCAGGGGCTGCTCGGATCCGAGTTCTACATCCCGCTCTGGGTCGTGCTCGCCTGCCAGGGCGCGATGGCGCTCGGGACGCTGCTCGGCGGCTGGCGCATCGTCCATACCATGGGCTCGCGCATCACCCGCCTGAACCCGATGCAGGGGTTCTGCGCCGAGACCGGCGGGGCGATCACGCTGTTTGCCGCGACCTGGCTCGGCGTGCCGGTCTCGACCACCCACACCATCACCGGAGCCATCGTCGGCGTCGGTGCCGCCCGCCGCACCTCGGCGGTGCGCTGGGGCGTGGCCGGCAACATCGTCATCGCCTGGGTGCTGACGATGCCCGCCGCCGCGCTGATCGCGGCGGGGTGCTACGCGCTCGTCGGGCTGTTCGCCTGACCCGCCGTCGGGGTCGCCGCGCAAGCCTGCCCCGATTCGCACATTGCGGCTGACGGAGAGCACCCTGGCCCCGGTGCACGCTTTCGCGCCGAGCCGGTTTCTTCGCCGGCCGGAGAGCGCCGGTGCGTCCCGTCGAGGCGGCGCACCGGCGCGGCGCGCTTCAGGCGAGATGGCGCCCTTCCGCCATGCCGAACTGCAGGTAGTGGTGGAGCGGATCCATGCCGAGAGCCGCCACGTCCGAGTTCGCGGCGAGGTAGGCGTCGGTGTGGAAGGCCGTGCTCGGGTCGCGTCCCGCGAACCAGCCGGTCTGCTCGTAGTGCAGCAGCGGATTGGTCCCGGAGGCGGCGACGTCGGGGTTGGCGGCGAGGTAGCCGTCGGTCGAGAAGTAGGCGTTCGGGTCGCGGCCCTCATGCGCGCCGGTGGTGAGGTAGTGCGTGAAGGCGAACGAATCCGCCGACCCGCTCTGCGACCGTGCGGCGGCCGCCACGTCGAGGTTGTGGGCGAGATAGTAGGTCGCGTCGAAGTCGCCGTAGAGATGGTCGCCCGTGCCGTTGGCGATGGTCAGCCCGGGGAACGCGGCGCGGCCCTCCGACTGGCCGGTCGCGAGGTAGTGCTTGAGCGGATCGATCTTCGCGGCGGCCACGTCCGGGTTCGCGGCTAGGTAGGCCTCGGCCGAGAAGTCCGCGCCGGGGCTGCGACCGTCCAGCCATCCGCGCACGTCGTAGTGCGTCAGCGGGTTCACGCCAGCGGGACCGAGCTTCGGATTGGCCGCGAGGTAGGCGTTGGTCGAGAAGGAGGCGTTCGGGTCGCGGCCCTCGTGCCATCCGTACTGCGCGTAATGCGTGTCCGGATCGATGTGGGCGCGCCAGACGTCGAGGTTGTGCGCGTCGTAGTACAGGTCGTCGACCAGGGGCGACCCGTCCTTCTCCCGCACGGTCCCGTCGGTGAAGGCGATGGTGGCGACGCCGGTCAGGTCGGTGACGGTGCCGTTCGGCGCCGTCATCAGGGCGTGACCGTCGCGGAAGTCGAAATGCGCCTCGGTCAGCGCGAAGCCGAAGCTCAGCGACGACGGGATCGCCGCCTTGGCGACGTTCAGCGTCAGCGTGGTCTGGCTGGTGTTGCCGGCCGCATCCGCCACCGTCTCGGTGTACACCGCGTGGCCGACCTTCGTCGGCTGGTAGCTGTAGCTGCCGTCGGCCGAGACGGTGAGCGTGCCGCTCGGGTCGAAGGCCTGGACCGTGCCCGAGGCGGGGACGACGTGGGACGGCCCGTTGCCGAACTGCACCGCCACCAGGTGGAGCCCGGCGGCACCAGTGTCGTTGGCCAGCACGTTGCCGGCGAGCGCCGCCGCGAAGCCGGTGCCGGAGGCGGTGTCGACCTTCAGGGTCGGAGCGACGTGATCCAGCACGAAGCCGAGGGACCCGGCGACGGAAGCGTTGCCGGCGGCATCGGTCTGCACGACGGAGACGGTGTGGGCGCCGTCCTTGAGCGTGCTCGGGTTGTAGGCGGCGACCGCGCTGCCGTCGACGACGTAGCTCAGCTTGCCGCCGGCCTCGGCCGGCGTGACCTTGAGGGTCGCGTCGGCGGTGATCCGATCGGTCGAGGAGAAGCCGGTATCGTGGGCGAGCGCGATCGTCGGCGCAACCGGCGCGGTGTGGTCGAGGGTGAAGCTGACCGTGCGGGCGGCGGAGACGTTTCCGGCGGCGTCCGACTGGGTCACCGAGACCGTATGGGCGCCGTCCTTCAGCGTGCTCGGGTCGTAGGCCCCGACCGCGCTGCCGTCGACGACGTAGCCCAGCTTGCCGCCGGTCTCCGCCGCCTTCACGGTGAGCGATGCGTCCGAGGTGATCCGGTCGCTCGCCGATGCGCCGGTGTCGTGGGCGAGCGCGAGCCCGGGCGTGCCCGGCGCGGCACGGTCCAGGACGAGGCCGACACGTGCGGAGCCCGCGGCGACGCCGAGATAGGTTTCCGTCGCCGTCAACGTGTGGACGCCGTCGACGAGCCCGGCCGGGGCGATGGTGTATTGCCCGGTCGCATCGGCGGTCGCGCGGCCGACCGTGCGGCCGGCTTCGTCGACCAGCGTCACCGTCGCGCCCGCATTGGTGACGCCGCTGACCGTGGCGTTCGCCGTGATGCCGTCGATCGCCGACGTGCCGGTGTCCTGTGCCAGCGCCGTGGTGATCCCGGGGGCCTTGATCACCACCGAGGTTGTGCTGTCGGTGGCGGCGGTCGGGTAGGCGTTCGAGATCGCCTGCAGGGTGAAGGTCGTCGTGCCGGGCTGGCCGATCGTGGGCGCGAACTTGAGCGCGTGCAGGGCCGCGGTGATGGTCGCGGCCGAGCCGGACAGGATGTAGGCGCCGTCGTTGGTGGCGACGAGCCCGGCGCCGGACATCGTGCCGCCGGCCCCCGTGACGGTGATCCGCAGGGTGTCGGTCGCGCCGAGATTCGGGTCGGCGAGGGTCGTCGTCGCGAACGGGCTCATCGCGGCCTGCGCGGTGGTCTGGTTGGCGACCGTGCCGGTGATCGCCGGGCCCCCGGCGGCGACGTAGCCGATCGGCAGGCCGTGCGGAGCGACGGAGAGCGGCAGCCCGTTGTTGTCGTAGATCGCGTTGCCGTTGCCCGGGCCGTTGTTCTGCTGCAGGCGCAAGCTGCCCCAGCTGTAGAACAGCCGCTCGCCGGCCGGCACCGCGGTGTCGAAGGTCAGCAGCAGGTGGTTGGCGTCGACGATCTGGGCGGCGGTGCCGTTGGCCTCCGCGGTCGCGTCGTCGTAGCCCGCGCGAACGGACCAACCGGTGCCCGAGGCGGCCACGCCGTCGAGCCCCTGCAGGCTCGCGGCCTGATCGAAGGCCAGGGTGACGAGGAGCTGGTTGGCGTGCCCGGCCACCGCCGAGACCTGGGTGACCTGCGGCCCGAGATTGTCGATGTTGCCGTTGGCCAGGCTGATCGGCGAGCCCGGCATCGCCGATGCCGCGAACTGCTGGGCCAGGCCGAGGGCGGCGCGGCCGTAGAGCGCCTGCTGGTCCTGCGTATTGAGGTGGAACCCGCCGTTGGCGCCGTCGTGATCCATGGTCACGTCGCTGCTCTGCAGCGTGACCACCTTCGCGTTGAACGCCGCGTCGGCGCTGAGCTCGGCCTGCCCGACCGCGATCGCCTGATTCTGCAGGGGCTGCTGCGGCGCGCCGGCGGCGAAGGGGATCGGCGAGACGAACAGGTAGGGCGCGTCGTTGGCGCTCAGCCCGAGGACGGCGCGGGCGAGGCCGGCCTCGTAGCGCATGGCGCTCATCCAGCGGTCGGCCGTAAGCCCGGTGGTGAAGTTGCTGTCCCACTCGTTGTGGAGCATCACGATCGCGGTCGGCGCGCCGCGGTCGGTGGCCGGCAGCTGGTTGATCGCGCTGAGATAGCCGCGCTCTAGATAGGTCGAGGACCAGTCGGTTCCGTTGGGATGGAGCCAGTCGGCCGTCAGCGAGGTTCCGCCGATCTCGGTGTCGGCTTTGTTCGGATCGTTGCTCGTCGCGACGACGTTCACGCGCTGGTTGATGCCGTCGAAGCCGAGCAGCTTCTGGATCTCCTGGCGCATCACCTCGATCTGCCCCTCGACCGTGGGGTAGTAGGTGTTGGATTGGCCGCGCACGACGACGTTGATGACCTTGCTGACCGTGGGCGGAACCACGGTGGCCGGCGCGGTGGCCGCGACGACGGCGAGGTCGACATGGTCCAGGGCCTGGCCCGGGACGAGCGCCAGGCCCGAGACGCCGTGGGCGTCCTCGCTGGCGAAGCCGGCGGGCGGGCTGACGACGACGCGGTAGTTCTGCCCGGTATAGGGGTTTGGCAGGGTGTAGTGGCCGTTCGGATCGGCGGTCAGGGTCGCGACGACGTAGCCGCCGCCGTCCATCACCGCGACGTGCGCGCCGGCGACGCCGGCCTCGCCGGCATCGAAGCGCCCGTTGCCGTTGGCGTCAGCGAACACGGTGCCCGATAGGCCGGCCGCGACCTTCGCAGCTCCGGTGACGAGGGTGTGCTCGTAATTGACGGCGGTGCCGTTCACGACCGTCCGCGAGACGCTCGCGGGCGCGTCGACGACGGCGTTCCCGAGACCGGGATCGAACGCGACCGTGTATTGCCCGCCGCCCAGGCCGAGAAAGGTCCAGGCACCGTTCGGGCCTGTCGTCGTGGTCTGGATCGCGTGCCCGCTCGCGTCGTACAGCGTGACGACGGCGCCGGTCTGGCCGCAGTCGCTGGTGTCGATCCGTCCGTTGCCGTTGGAATCCGCGTAGACGATGCCGTTGATGCTGCCTGCGGGGGCCAAGTTGAATCCCTGGCTCACGAGGGACGGCGCGCCGTGATCGACGGCAACCGCCTGCCAGTTGAACCCGTCGGCGGTGGTGATGCCCTGGTCTCCGTGAAAGCCGCCACTGGTGTGGTACCGCAGCGCGTAGGTTCCGTCGGCGAGGTTCGCGAAGACGAAGTTGCCGTTCGCGTCGGTGGCGGTGCTGCCGTAGAGGACCGTTCCGGCCGCATCATAGAGGTCGATCGGGAAGCCGGCGCCGAGGCTGTACTCGCCGGCTCGCTGGCTGCCGTCGGCATCCGTGTCGAAGAAGGTGTGGCCGCCGACGCTGCCGCTGCCGGCGGACGGCGCGAGCGTCGACGCGGCCGCCAGGACGAAGCTGTTGCCGTCGGACCCCGAGGCGACCGAGGTCGCGACCGCCTTGTAGGCGCTTCCGACAACGGTCTGACTCAGCGGGTTGACCACCTGCACGGTGTAGGCGCCGGCGAGCCCCGAGAAGCCGTAATGGCCGTCGGCGTCGGTGCTCGTGCTTCCGACGAGGTTCCCGACGCCGTCGAAGGCGCGGACGATGACGGCGCCCTGGCCCTCGCCTGCCGTCACCTGCCCGTCGCCATCGAGGTCGGTCCCGACCGTGCCGCCGATCGTGCCGCCGGCGCCGACGTAGAAGCCCTGGTCGACCGTGGTGGTGGCGCCGCGGCCGACGGTGACGTTGGTGATCCAGCTGGCGCCGTCCGCGGTCATCGTGGCCTGGTCGCCGCGGAAGCCGCCGCCGCTGCCGAAGCGGATCGCGTAGGTGCCGTCGGGGCGCTGGCCGAAATCGTAGTTGCCGTCGGCGTCGGTCAAGGTCGTCGCGATCAGGGTCCTGCCGTTCGCGCCGTACAGGCCGACCGGGAACCCGCCGAACAGGTTGCCCTCACCGTATTCCTGCGTGCCGTTGCCGTTCGTGTCGAAGAACGTGTGCCCCTTGAGGCTGCCATAGACGGCCATGATGCTCTCTCCCCAGTCTGATCGTCGTTGTTGATTGTCTCGAGGCAGGTGCCGTACGGGCATCCGCCGCGAACGCGGCGACGCTTGCAGCGAGGCGCGCCAGCAACGCGCGCCGCGCTGACCGCTTCAGCCTTCGAACGACGCGCGATGCATCGGCGCGGACGATTTTTTCGCGAATGAGATCAGGCTAGGTGGCGTGAGAGGAGGATGATCCTCGATCGCACGGATGGCCGATCGCAGCGGGCCGGATGCGGCGGCGCGTTCCACGAGAGGCGTGCACCACCGGCAACGCGACGCGTCGCCCGGTCGACAGTCTCGGCCAGGGGCAACATCTCCTGGTTGCACAGGATGTCTTTCATTGGTCTCGACATCGATCGGCCCGCCTCCCAGACGAACCCGACGCAGGGGGACATGGTCACGCTGCATCGAGGGCAGCTTTTGGAGCTGCTTTTTTTCATGCGTGTTAAGAACTATTAGCCATATGCGGCCCGGGCAATGATCGACCTAGGAAATATATCAACACGCCCCCGCATTTGTAACGCGGCCGAGGTCGGCGTTGGCGGTGTGTGGACGTTGAATGCACCGACGCTGAGCTGCCGCGGCCCGGACGATCACACGCTGCCGACAGCGCTCTCGCCGTCAAAAAGATCATTTTATGACAACGATGTAGCGCTGGACAACGTGTCGATGGTGACCGCTTCCCGAACCTTCCTTGGCCCGTCGCCGCCGCCGAGCCAGTGCCGCTCGAACGGACCCACGAAGCTGCCGGCCAGTGGACGCGGAACGAGTCGTCGGGGATCAGAGTCCTTGATACCCTCAGATTGCATCACGGATAGGAATACCCACCGACGGTGATGCTGTGCGCCCCGCGCGGATCTCTGATTCATCGTCGGCTGCGAAGGGCCGACGGACCGACCGACGTGCGGTGCCCGACGGAACGCCTCGCGGCGACCTCGAGACCTTCGCGCAGTTGACCGGAGAGCCGGCGTTGAGGCGCTCTCTTAGGCTTCACCACCGCAGCGCGAAGAAGCGGCGCGAATGAGGAGCGAGATGAGCGGTGGCACGAAAGCCAGCGCAGGACGAGCGAGACGGATGCACGCCCTCTTCGGCGACGAAGCCGGGCGATCCGGCGAGGTCGTTCTCGCTGCCGAACGACAAATTTTCGTTTATTAGAAGTAAGTTGGCGCGCCCACGGGGAATCGAACCCCGGTCTGATCCGTGAGAGGGACCTGTCCTAACCGCTAGACGATGGGCGCGGTCGCTGCGGCTGATGAAGCTATCGGCCGGCGAGGCGTTCGTATAGCGACGGTACGGCGATGGAGCAAGACCCGGGCGGAGCCTTTTTCGCCGGGTCGTGAGGAGTGGCGTGTTGCAGGGTTTCGAGATCGAAGGCGAGCGGCAGGCGGTGATCGGGCCGGAGGCGGAGCGGGTGCGCCTCGACAGGGCGTTGGCGATCGCCTTTCCCGACGTGTCGCGTGCGCGGTTGCAGGATCTGGTCAAGGCGGGCCACGTCCGCCGCGACGGGGTGACGATCCTGGATTCGGCGGTGAAGGTCGGGCCGGGCACGGTGCTCGCGGTGGTGCTGCCCGAGGCGGTGTCGGCCGAGCCGCAGGCGGAGGCGGTCGATTTCGTCATCGCCTACGAGGACGCCGACCTCATCGTGATCGACAAGCCGGCGGGATTGGTGGTCCATCCGGCGCCCGGGCACGCGGCCGGCACCCTCGTCAACGCGCTGATCGGCCATTGCGGGGCGAGCCTGTCGGGGATCGGCGGCGTGCGCCGGCCCGGCATCGTCCACCGGCTCGACAAGGACACGAGCGGGCTGATCGTCGTCGCCAAGAACGACGCCGCCCACAAGGGCCTCACCGCGCAGTTCGCCGACCACGGCCGCAACGGGCCGCTGGAGCGGGCTTATCTCGCCCTGGTCTGGGGCCTGCCCGAGCCGCGGGTCGGCACCATCGACGCCAACCTCGACCGCAGCCGCAAGAACCGCGAGAAGATCGCGGTGGTGCGCCCCGAGGAGGGCCGGCACGCGGTGACGCACTACGCGGTCGAGGCGGCCTACCCCGAGGCCGCCCTGGTCCGCTGCCGGCTCGAGACCGGGCGCACGCACCAGATCCGCGTGCACATGACCCATCGCGGGCATCCGCTCCTGGGGGACGCGGTCTACGGCGGCGCCTTCATCACCAAGGCGGCGCGGCTGTCGGAGACCGCGCAGGCCGCGCTGAAGGCCCTCGGGCGGCAGGCGCTGCACGCGGCGCTGCTCGGCTTCGCCCATCCGCGCACCGGCGAGCACCTCCGCTTCGAGAGCCCGCTCCCGCCGGAGATGACGCGGCTGGTTGCGGCGCTGGCGGAGCGCTGAGCCGCGTGGCCGCCGGGCGACGGTCAAGGACCAGCGTGTGAAACCGCACCGAGGCCCGCGACCGATCGTGACAGGTTCGACCTTCCGGAGGCGTGATGCGTTGAGGTCTATGTTCGCGTCGCGGACCCGCTACCGGCTCGGAGTTTTCCCCTCTACCATGGGGATTCGGAGAGCCGGCTTGAGAAGCGGTGCTCCGCACCAGAGTGTCCGCCCGCCAGGGGGACCATCGTCAAGGAGAATGCCATGGCCGGCGCATTGCCCGTGCTCGCCAACGAAGGTGGCCTGTCGCGCTACCTCGACGAGATCCGCAAGTTCCCGATGCTGGAGCCGACGGAAGAGTTCACGCTGGCCAAGAACTGGCGCGACGGCGGTGACCGCGAGGCGGCGCACCGCCTCGTCACCTCGCACCTGCGCCTCGTCGCCAAGATCGCCATGGGCTATCGCGGCTACGGCCTGCCGATCGGCGAGGTCGTGTCCGAGGGCAATGTCGGCCTGATGCAGGCGGTCAAGCGCTTCGATCCCGACAAGGGCTTCCGCCTCGCGACCTACGCGATGTGGTGGATCAAGGCGGCGATTCAGGAATACATCTTGCGCTCGTGGTCGCTCGTGAAGATGGGCACCACCGCCAACCAGAAGAAGCTGTTCTTCAACCTGCGCAAGGCCAAGGGCAAGATCTCGGCGCTCGAGGAGGGCGACCTCAAGCCGGATCAGGTGGCGCAGATCGCGACCCGGCTCGGCGTGCCGGAGCAGGACGTGATCGACATGAACCGCCGCCTGTCCGGCGACACCTCCCTCAACGCGCCCCTGCGCGAGGAGGGCGAGGGCGAGTGGCAGGATTGGCTCGTCGACAACGCGCCGAGCCAGGAGACGGTGCTGGCAGGCGAGCAGGAAGGCCAGAACCGGCTTTCGGCGCTGCGCGACGCGCTTTCGGTGCTCAACGCCCGCGAGCGTCGCATCTTCGAGGCGCGGCGCCTCGCCGACGATCCGATCACCCTGGAGGACCTCTCGGGCGAGTTCGGCGTCTCGCGTGAGCGGGTCCGCCAGATCGAGGTGCGGGCGTTCGAGAAGGTTCAGGAAGCGGTCAAGCGCAACCTCGCGACGCGGGAATTGGCGCGCATGGGTGCGTGACGCCGAGACCAGCGTCGGCGGCGACATCCGGGCATGTCCCCTCCCCCCATACGGGGAGGGCGGCACGGCCTTCCGTCGGAGCGGTCAGCTCACTTCCACTGGTCGAACGCCTCCTGCACCACCTGCGTGCCGGCGCTGCCCTTCTCGAAATTGAGCACGGCGCGCTGCCCGCTGGCGTAGCGGATCGCGATGTCGAACCAGGGCTTAAGCAGCAGCAGGTCGGTGTTGCGGTCGACGTCGCCGCGCAGCGACGACAGCCCGATCAGGAACAGGTTCTCCCGCACGCGGACCGGTAGGCCCGAGACCGGCGAACCGCGGGCGGCCTCGTCGTCCTTGGCCTGAAGCAGGCCGATATCCTGCACCGAGCGCTTCTCGCCGTCCGCGCCGGTGCCGGTGAAGACGAGATTGATGGTGTGCGAGGCCGGCAGGGTCTGGTCGAGGTTGCGCTGGATCGTCATCACCAGCGTCAGGCCGGCCTCCGGCACCGTCACCGTGGCGACGATCGCCGTCTCCAGGGGCTGGCCCTGCTCGCCGGGAACGGAATCGAGGCGCCAGACCACGCGGCCGGTCGTCGAGGTCGGCGCCGCGTTCTGGCCCGCGGTGTTCTCCTCGATCAGGACGGCGCGCTGCGCAACCGCGATCCCGGGTTGGCTCGGCGGGCTCGCGGGATTGCGCGACCCGGCCTGGTCCGTCGCGACGGCCGGCGGCGATGCCTTCGGGGCGGGGTCGCCGCCGATCCGGTCCGAGAACTTCGTCTCGGCGCCCTCCGGCTGGGTTTCCGCCGTCTCGGCACCGCCGGAGGGCAGGTTGGCCGGCTTGTCGCGCAGCAGGAACGCCGCGACCGCGATCAGCCCGATCACCACCGTCAGGACGATGCCGACGAAGGCGTTGCGCAGCATCCGCGAGCGCCCGCCGCGCGGCGCCACCACGTCGATGCGCGGGCGCTGCCGCCCGTTCGCAGCATCGTTGGCGGCGATCGGATCGTCGACGGCCTCGGCCGGCTGGACCGCGGCAGGCTCCGGCTCGGTGATCGGATCCGCGCCCTTGGGCTTGCGCGCGGTAATCGGCACGGCGGCCTCGCGCGGCTCCTCCGGCGGCTTCGGCAGGAAGGACGGGGGCGGAGCCGGCGGGAGGAACGGCGTGGCTTCGGGCTGCGGCTCGGGCTCGAGCACGGGGGGCGGCAGCGGCGCCGGGGTCGGCTCGGGGATCGGCGGTTGCGGCGGCACGATCGCCGGCGCGGGCGGCGGGGCGACCTCCGGTGCGGGCGCGGGTGCGCCGTAATCGACCTCCAGCCGCGCGATGGCGTTGTCGAGCGCCTGCCGCTCGAGATCGATGTCCGCCTCGGGCAGCGGCGGGTCGAGGGAGCGGAGCTGGCCGATCAGGGCGTTGCGCGCGCGCTCGTAGACCGCCTTGCGCATGGCCGGCGTCCGGTCGGGCAGGGCGTCGAGCGCCCGCGCCAGCAACGGGTAGTAATCGGCCATGTCCTCAGGGATCCGCGGGTTCGCGGTCCGCGCGTCGCGCGGACCGGACGATCAATCCTCGAAGGGATTGTGCATCAGGATGGTGTCGTCGCGCTCCGGCGACGTCGAGAGGAGCGCCACCGGGCAGCCGATCAGCTCCTCGATGCGCCGGACGTACTTGATCGCCTGCGCCGGCAGCTCGGCCCAGGAGCGGGCGCCGGCGGTCGTCTCCGACCATCCGGGGATCGTCTCGTAGATCGGCTCGACCCGGGCCTGCGCCGCCTGGCTCGCCGGCAGGTGGTCGATGACCGCGCCGTCGAGGCGGTAGCCGGTGCAGACCTCGATCGTCTCGAACCCGTCGAGGATGTCGAGCTTGGTCAGGGCGATGCCGTCGATGCCCGAGGTGCGCACGGTCTGGCGCACCAGCACCGCATCGAACCAGCCGCAGCGCCGCTTGCGCCCGGTGTTGACGCCGAACTCGCGGCCCTTCCGGCCGATGGTCTCGCCGATCTCGTCGAACAGCTCGGTCGGGAACGGGCCTTCGCCGACGCGGGTGGTGTAGGCCTTGGCGATGCCGAGCACATAGCCGATCGCGCCCGGGCCGAGGCCCGAGCCGGTCGCCGCCTGCGCCGCGACGATGTTCGACGAGGTGACGAAGGGATAGGTGCCGTGGTCGACGTCTAGCAGCGCGCCCTGCGCGCCCTCGAACAGGATGCGCTTGCCGGCGCGGCGTTCCTCGTCGAGCAGCGCCCAGACCGGGCAGGCATAGGGCAGGATCGTCGGCGCGATTGCCTTCAATTCGGACAGCAGGGCGCCCGCGTCCACCTCGGCGATGCCGAGGCCGCGGCGCAGGGCGTTGTGATGGGTCAGCACCCGCTCGATCTTGGCCGGCAGGGTGTCGGCATCGGCGAGATCGACCACGCGGATCGCGCGGCGGCCGACCTTGTCCTCGTAGGCCGGGCCGATGCCGCGCTTCGTCGTGCCGATCTTCAGCCCGGCGTTGGCGGTCTCGCGGAAATGGTCGAGCTCGCGGTGCAGCGGCAGGATCAGCGTCGCGTTGTCGGCGATGCGGAGGGATCGCGGCGAGACCTCGACGCCCTGCGCCTGGATGCGGGCGATCTCGTCGACGAGGTGCCACGGGTCGACGACGACGCCGTTGCCGATCACCGAGAGCTTGCCGCCGCGCACCACGCCCGAGGGCAGCAGCGCCAGCTTGTAGGTCACGCCGTCGATGACGAGCGTATGCCCGGCATTATGGCCGCCCTGGAAGCGGACCACGATGTCGGCCTGCTCGGAGAGCCAGTCGACGATCTTGCCCTTGCCCTCATCGCCCCATTGGGCGCCTACGACGACGACGTTCGCCATGCGTGCCTTCAGACCCGTGGCCCGTTCGCGGGCGCCCGGCGTTGCGCCGCGCGAGAGAAAACCCGTTGCCGTGAGGGTGTTTCCGCGATCCGGTCCGGGAAATCAAGCAAACCGCCCCCGCCGTGTCGAACCGGCAGGGGACGAGCTTCGGCGCGGAGCCTATTTGGCTTCGGTTCCGGGCTTCTGCCCCGGCAGCTCGCCCGGCTTGATCACCGGCATCGAGCCGGCGTTCGGGTTCGGCGGCTCGACCACCATGCCGGGGGCCGCGTTGCCCGGCGGCTTGATGACGCCGTCGCTCTGCCGCAGCTTGTCGCTGAGCGTGGAATCGGCCGGCGGCGCGTCGGCATTCGGGCGCACGCGATCGGGCGGCGTCTGGTTCTGGGGCGGCAGCACCGGATCGCTGTCGCGACCCTTCAGCGGCGCATCGGGATTTTGGGCGAGCGCGGCCGTGGCGACCAGCGCAAAGACCGAGGCGGCGAGCCCCGTCAGGACCTTTGACAACGAAGACCTCCCTCTCGTTCGCGATCGGGAAGCAAACACCGAGGCCGGGGAACCGTTCCTATCGCGATCTTTTGGGACGCGGATGCCTCGTTCGAATCGAGCGCCGCTTCGCTCCCCCCTCTGCGGGAGAGAGTGGCCCGCGAAGCGGGTCGGGAGAGGGGGGCGCGCTGTCCGGACCTGTCGCTTCCCTCTCCCGACCCTCGCTGACGCGAGGCCCACCCTCCCCCGCTCCAGGGGGGAGCGAAGGCGCGGCGAGGAATGTCTCCGACTGGGTCGCGAAAGGGTCGCCTCAGCTCCCCCGCGCCATCGCAATGTAGAGCTCGCGCAGGCGGCGGGCGATGGGGCCGGGGACGCCCTCGCCGATCGTGCGGTCGTCGATGGCGACGACCGGCATCACGAAGGCCGAGGCGCTGGTGTAGAACGCCTCCGCCGCCGCGTAGGCCTCCTCGACGGAGAACAGGCGTTCCTCCACCGTCAGGCCGGTCTCGGCGGCGAGCCGCATCACCGCGGCGCGGGTGATGCCGGGCAGGAGCGCGGTCGAGAGCGGGCGGGTGACGAGGCGGCCGTCCCTGGTCGCGATGAAGGCGGTGGAGGACGAGCCCTCCGTGACCGCGCCGTCCTCGACCATCCAGGCTTCGGCGACGCCGGCCTCCGCGGCCGCCTGCTTGGCCAGCACCTGGGCGAGCAGGGCGACCGACTTGATGTCGCGCCGCTTCCAGCGCAGGTCCTCGACCGTGACCACCTTGGCGCCCATCTCGGCCAGCGTGTTGGCGAGCACGGTCTTGGCTTGCGTGAACATCATCACGGTCGGCGGCGTGCCGGCGGGCGGGAAGGCGAAGTCGCGCTCGTGCACGCCGCGCGTGACCTGCATGTAGACCAGCCCCTCGACGACCCCGTTCCGGGCGACGAGCTCGGTCTGCAGGCGCTCCCAGGCGACCGCGTCGTGCGGGTTGCGGATGCCGATCTCGCCGAGCGACCGGTCGAGGCGGGCAAGATGCGCCGCGTTGTCGACGAGGCGCCCGTCGATGATCGCCGAGACCTCGTAGATCCCGTCCGCGAACAGGAACCCGCGATCCATCACCGGCACGCGGGCCTCGTCGAAGGGCAGGAATTCGCCGTTGAGGTAGACGATGCGGGGTGACGCCACGGCGGATGCCCTTTGCGATGACCGGTCGAAATCGTTCCAAGCAGGATTCGTGCGGGGTTCAGCCGTCCCCGAAGACCCGCGAGAAGATCGTGTCCACGTGCTTGAAGTGGTAGCCGAGATCGAAGCATTCCTCGATCTGCTCGGGCGACAGGGCCGCCGTGACCTCGGCATCGCCCTTCAGCAGGGCGAGGAAGTCGCCCTCCCCGCGCCAGACCGGCATCGCGTTGCGCTGGACGAGGCGATACGCGTCCTCGCGGCTGACGCCCGCCTGCGTCAGGGCCAGCAGCACGCGCTGCGAGTGGACGAGGCCGCCGAGCCGGTCGAGATTCTTCTGCATCTGGGCCGGGTAGATCAGCAGCTTGTCGATCACCCCCGTCATGCGGGCGAGCGCGAAGTCGAGGGTGACGGTGGCATCCGGCCCGATCATCCGCTCGACGGAGGAGTGCGAGATGTCGCGCTCGTGCCAGAGCGCCACGTTCTCCATCGCCGGCAGCGCGTAGGCGCGCACCATGCGGGTGAGCCCGGTGACGTTCTCGGTCAGCACCGGATTGCGCTTGTGCGGCATCGCCGACGAGCCCTTCTGGCCTTCCGAGAAGAACTCCTCGGCCTCCAGCACCTCGGTGCGCTGCAGGTGACGCACCTCGATCGCGAGCCGCTCGAGCGACGAGGCGACGACGCCGAGCGTCGCGAAGAACATCGCGTGCCGGTCGCGCGGGATGACCTGGGTCGAGACCGGCTCGACCGTCAGCCCCATCTTCTCGGCGACGTAGGCCTCGACCCGCGGGTCGATGTTGGCGAAGGTGCCGACCGCGCCCGAGATCGCGCAGGTGGCGATCTCCTCCCGCGCCAACACCAGCCGGGCGCGGTTGCGCGCGAACTCGGCGTAGGCCTGGGCGAGCTTGAGGCCGAAGGTGACGGGCTCGGCGTGGATGCCGTGCGAGCGGCCGATGGTCGGGGTGAGCTTGTGCTCGAGCGCGCGGCGCTTCAGGGCGGCGAGCAGCGCATCGACGTCGGCGATCAGGATGTCGGCGGCGCGGACGAGCTGGACGTTGAGGCAGGTGTCGAGCACGTCCGACGAGGTCATGCCCTGGTGGACGAAGCGCGCCTCCGGCCCGACGATCTCCGACAGATGCGTGAGGAAGGCGATGACGTCGTGCTTGGTCACCGCCTCGATCGCGTCGATGCGGGCCACGTCGAACACCGCGTCGCGGCCCTTCTCCCAGACCTTGTCCGCGGCCTCCTTCGGCACGACGCCGATCTCGCTGAGCGCCGTGGTGGCGTGCGCCTCGATCTCGAACCAGATCCGGAAGCGGGATTCGGGCGACCAGATCGCCGTCATCGCGGGGCGGCTGTAGCGGGGGATCATCGGCGTCTCGGATCTCGCGGGCGTATCGTGCCGCGCGCCTAGCACGGCTGAGCCGGGAGGTGAACGCACTGCAGGGCCGGCCGGCCCTGCTGACCGCGCTGGCGTTACGCCTTCGGCTCGACCCGCACCCAACCCTGCGGCTGCAACCGCTCCTGCGGCAGGAAGCGAGCCTTGTAGTCCATCTTGCGCGAGCCCTCGACCCAGTAGCCGAGGTAGAGGTACGGCAGGCCCATCTCGTGGGCGCGCCGGATATGATCGAGGATCATGTAGGTCCCAAGCGACCGGTGGGCCTCCGCCGGGTCGTAGAACGAGTACACCATTGACAGGCCGTCGGAGAGCACGTCGGTGAGGCAGAGCGCCACCAAGCCGCCGACGCCGCGGCCGTGGATCGCGGTGTCGGGCCCGCGCCGGCGATAGGTGACGAGGTGCGTGTCGACGTGGCTGTCCTCGATCATCATCGCGTAGTCGAGCACCGTCATGTCGACCATGCCGCCGTCGCCGTGGCGGGCGTCGAGGTAGCGGCGGAACAGGGCGTACTGCTCGGAGGCCGGGCGGTTCGGCTCGGGCGTGCCGACGAGGTCGGCGCTGCGCGACAGGATCCGGCGTTGGCTGCCGCTGGCGACGAAGTCGGACACCACCACGCGCACCGAGATGCAGGCGCGGCAGGTCTCGCAGGCCGGGCGGTAGGCGATGGTCTGCGAGCGGCGGAAGCCGCCCTGCGTCAGGATCTCGTTGAGATCGCGGGCGCGACGGCCGACGAGGTGCGTGAACACCTTCCGCTCCTCCTGCCCCGGCAGGTAGGGGCAGTTCGACGGCGCCGTCAGGTAGAATTGCGGTGTGTCGCGCGGGTGGCTCGTCACGCTTCGCGCTGCCCTCTCGCCACGGGTTCCTGCGCCGGGCCGCCGCTGCAGTGTAACGCGGCCGTGGCCGCGCTCAATGGGTTGCCGGCCAAGGCGAGGCGACAATTTCGCCGCGCCGGTGTGCGCGGCCGAAACCGTTTGCCGGCGCGGTCGCGACGTCAGCCGGCGCGCACGACGGCGAGGCCGAGGAGCACGTCGTGGCCGAGGCGGCGATCGCTGCGGACCAGGCCGAACGCGAGATCGACGAACCACAGCAGGAAGGTCGAGATCGCGACGTAGAACAGCAGCGCGTGGACCGCGGCGGTGATCAGGTCGACCGGCCGCCCGGTCTCCGGCGCGACGACGCGCAGGCCCATCATCCGCATCCCGAGCGTGCTCTGGCGCGAGCCGCCGACGGTGATCGCGCTGTAGATCACGCCGCTCGCCGGCAGGACCGCGAACAGCGCCCAGCCGAGGCCGAAGGTGACCACGCCGAGGAAGGCGATCGCGACCCAGAGCAGGGCGCTGAAGCCGAGGATGAACAGGATGTCGAGCAGGTAGGCGACCGTGCGGCCGCCGAGGCTGGCGCGGACCGTCGGCATCGTCACGGGGGGCAGGTAGCTCGGCGCTTCGAACGGGCGGGCGTAATCGGAGCGGGGGTTCAGCATGGCCGTGATCTCGCGTGACATCGCTGGACCGTCACATGGGAGTCGCCCCGATCTCCCTCAAGGCCCGGCCCCCTCGGCTCAGCCGGCCGCCTGCTCGATGACGCCGCGCCAACCGAGGCCGGCATAGGTCTCGTAGCCGGGCGTGGCGTGGTACGCGACCAGGCGCCCCTGGGGATCGCGGTAATGCCCGCTGGCGGCGGCGTCGACCTGCAGCGGGTAGCGCTCGGTGAGGATGCCGCGGCCCCGCGAGCAGGCGATGACGCGATGGCGCGCGTCGAGCAGCATCACGCGGCTCGATGCCCGCTCGTCGGGCGCGAGGCGGACACCCTCGACGATCGCGCGGGCCTGCGGCTCCCAATCGAAATGGATCGCGAGGTAGCCCAGGGGCTTGCCGTGCGCCTCGCCGTCCGCGCGGATCGAGGCGACGTAGGTCGCGACCTGCGCACCGCCGAGCCCGGCGCAGCGCGCGATGTCGGCGACCGCGAAGTCGTCGCCCGAGGTCAGGGCGCGCGCCTTGGCGAACCACGCCTCGTTGCGGACGTCGCGGCCCTGGACGGCGAAGCGGTCCGGGCGCCCGCCGGCGATCACGCGCCCGTGCAGGTCGCACAGCCAGAGGTCGAGATAGACCGTGTAGGACGACAGGATGACGCCGAGGCGCCGGCTCGCATGGGCGGCGGCCGCCTCGGTCGGATCGGAGGCGGCGTCGACGATCGCGGCATCCGTCGCCCACCAGCGCACGTCGCAGGTGCGCTCGTAGAGATTGCGGTCGATCACCTCGACGGCGTTGAGGGCGAGATCGACGCAACGCGTGGCGCGGGCGTGGTCGGCGAGCTGGCCGACGGCGCGGGTCAGCGTGTCGACGCCGTCGCCGAGCTTCGTGCCCAGCGCCGAGGCGAGGCCGTCGATCTCGCCGGCGACTTGGCGCACCTCCTGCGCCACCACCGAGAAGCCCGCGCCCTGCGCGCCGGCATGCGCCGCCTCGATCATCGCGTTCATCGCCAGCAGATGCATGCGGCGGGTGATGGTGTTGATCGCGCCGATGCTGGCTCGGGTCGAGGTCTTCAGCTGGCCGGTGGAGCGGTCGACCAGTTCCGCGAGGCCGACATCTTCGGAGATGCGCTGGGGGACCATGGAATTTCCTGGGCGCGCCGCCGCGGGCACGCCGACGCGTACCTATGGGGAGAAGGTTGTATGAAGCCGTAGTGATATAGACTTAGGACTGTAATATTTTCACAAATCTTAAAAGCGCGAGGCACGGGCTGCTGTTAATTTTCGCTGGCTTGAGCTGTAATTGCTTCTCTTGCAAGCAAGCCGCCGTCCGTCTGCCTCAAAACACGTCACCGTACAGACAACGTGGCGGTATCCCGCTTCGAGCGCAGAGCGCTCAAGGTATCTTCTGCTTGGGCTCGTCGGCGTCCGGCGTGTCGAGATAGTAGCGCTTGAGCAGGTAGAGGGAGGCTTCCGACAGCGTCGTGCGGTCGGTGGAGATGCCGTCGAGCACGGCCCCGGCGTTGAAGCGGCACAACGCATAGTGGGGATGGCGACCGAGCACGTAGTCGACGCGGATGCTGTCGGGGGCCGCGCCGGTGCCGGCGCGCAGGATCCGCACCGCCGTCTCGTCCGGCACGAGCGCGGGCACCGCCTTCCGGCAGATGGACAGGCGCTGGCGCTGCACCGCGCTCTCGCAGGCGCCGAGATCGCCGAGAAATCCGAGCACGATCCCGAGGGCGACGAACCCCCTGCCCCGCCGGCGCCTCACGCGCCGGTGCGCAGCCGCTCGGCGACGCGGGGGGCGTAGTAGGTCAGCACGCCGTCGGCGCCGGCGCGCTTGAAGGCCAGCAGGCTCTCGACCATGGCGCGCTCGCCGTCGAGCCAGCCGTTGCGGCTGGCGGCCTCGATCATCGCGTACTCGCCCGACACCTGGTAGGCGAAGGTCGGCACGCCGAATTCGTCCTTCACCCGGCGGATGATGTCGAGGTAGGGCAGCCCGGGCTTCACCATCACCGAATCGGCGCCCTCCTCCAGGTCGAGGGCGACCTCGCGCAACGCCTCCAGGCCGTTGCCGGGGTCCATCTGGTAGGTGCGCTTGTCGCCGACGAGCGCCGCCTGCGTGCCGATCGCGTCGCGGAACGGGCCGTAGAACGCGCTGGCGTACTTCGCCGCGTAGGCCATGATCTGCACGTCGAGGAAGCCGGCCTTGTCGAGCCCGGCGCGGATCGCGCCGACGCGCCCGTCCATCATGTCGGAGGGCGCGATGATGTCGGTGCCGGCCTCGGCCTGGATCAGGCTCTGCTCGACCAGCAGCGCGACGGTCTCGTCGTTGAGGATCGCGCCGTCCGAGAGCAGGCCGTCATGGCCGTGCGAGGTGTAGGGGTCGAGGGCGACGTCGGTCATGATGCCGATCTGCGGCACCGCCTTCTTCACCGCGCGCACCGCCCGGCAGACGAGGTTGTCCGGGTTCAGGGCCTCGGAGCCTGTGGGGTCGCGCAAGCTCGCTTCCGTATAGGGGAAGAACGAGATCGCCGGGATGCCGAGGCGGGCGGCGCGCTCGGCGTCGCGCACGATCTCGTCGACGCTGAGGCGCTCGACGCCGGGCATGGAGGCGATCGGCTCGCGCCGGCCCGTCCCCTCGATCACGAACATCGGCCAGATCAGGTCGTCGACCGTCAGCGTGTTCTCGCGCACCAGCCGCCGCGACCAGTCGGCCTTGCGGTTGCGGCGCGGACGCTGGGTGATCTTCAGGCCCTCGGCGCGGGTCCCCTCCCGCGCGGTCTCCACGGCGAGCGGGCGCGGCCGGGGCGTGTCGTCGGAAGCGTGTTCGAAGGGCATGGGATCGCGTTCGCTGTGATCGGTTCGCGGGTGGCGCGGCGTAGCATAAGTGGCGGGGCGGGCGAAGCCGGCGAAGCGCCGCGACGTCACGAGCCGCCGGGGGCGCCCCGCCCGCAGCGCGGCAGCGTCGCCGAACGGTTCACGCCTGCGTGACGCCGTCGCCTCGGCACGTGACATCCCGCAGCGGATCGGAATTCTTTCACATCGCTCCGGCGTTCGATTCGGCGGTCGAGGTGTTGGTCGGGGGGCTCATGACGGCATCGTTCACGCTCGAGGGGATCATTCCGGCCGCGTACGGACGGAGCTTGCGCGCGATGCGCGCGCTCGGGCCGGCGACGGCGATCGCGTTCGTGATCCTGCTCGCGGGCGACGGCGCGGAGGCCCTGATGCGCCACGAGAACGACGTGCCCGCCGTGACCGGATGGTGGCTGCTGCTCCATGCGGCCGTCTTCGTCCTCATCGCGCCCTACAAGGTCCGGCTATACGAGGTCATGTGGGACGTCGGGCCGCCGTCGATCCCGAAACCCGGCGCGCGGCGCCGCGCCATCCTCAACGTCGTCGCCCTCGATCTCCTGCTCCTCCTCGTCGGAGCGGCGTGGGCCTGGCTCTGGAGCCTTCATGGCCAGCTCGGAATCCCCACCTTCGTTCTGGTAGGACTGCTCGTCCCGAGTTGGTGGATACGGACGCGGCTCACGCTGGTCGGCCCGGTGCTCGCCCTTGCCGCCTTGCCGCTCACCCTGTCGGACGCCATCTCGGCGACGGGGGGGCACTTCTGGGATATCACGTTCGCCGGGCTTCGCGTCTTCGTCGTGCTCGTCCCCGTCATCCTGGCAATCGTCCTGGCGACGCTGTAGCTCCAGACTACCGTCGTGAAGTCGGCGTTTTTCAAGCCGATCCTGTTGAGCCCAATCGGTTTCCTATCCCTCGCGGTCAATATCGCCCTCCAGGCCGAACTCTGGCGGCGCATGGGTCTGCCGTTCGCATCGAAGGCGGAACGGTTGCCGGCCTGACGCCCGCGCTCGCCCGGGCTTCGACCTCGGCCTAAACCGGACGCCGGTGCCCGGCGTTGACGCCCAGGCCGCTACGGCCTCTAACCCCCGCTGAGCGGACACGCGGCGAGAGGATCGAGAGACGTGAGCGGAGCCGAAGCGGCCAACGACGAGATCCGGTTCGAGCGGCGGGGCGCGCTCGGCCTCGTCACCCTCGACCGGCCGAAGGCCCTGAACGCGCTCTCCCTCGGGATGATCGGCGCGCTGCACGCGCAGCTCGACGCCTGGGCGTCGGATGCCGGCATCACCCGCGTGGCGATCCGCGGCGCCGGGGGGCGCGCCTTCTGCGCCGGCGGCGACATCCGCCACATCCACGCCTGCGGCCAGGCGGGACGCTTCGACGAGGTGTTCGCGTTCTGGCAGGCCGAGTACCGCCTCGTCGCCCGGATGCAGCGCTACGAGAAGCCGATCGTCGCGCTGATCAAGGGCGTGGTGATGGGCGGCGGCGTCGGCATCTCGCTCCACGGGGCCCACCGCGTCGCCTCGGAGACGTACGTCTTCGCCATGCCCGAGGTCGGGATCGGCCTGTTTCCCGATGTCGGGATGACCTACGCCCTGCCGCGCCTGCCCGGCCGCGTCGGCACCTATCTCGCGCTCACCGGCAGCCGGGTCGGCCCGGGCGACGCGCTCGCCCTCGGCCTGGCCACCGCCTACGCGCCCGCCCGGGATTTCGCCGCGATCCTCGACCGGCTCGCCCAGGGCGGCCCGATCGCGGCCGCGCTCGAGACCGGTGCCGCGCGCCCGCCGACCGGGCCGCTCGTCGCCGAGCGCGGCCTGATCGACGACGCGTTCGCCGCCGACGACGTCGCGGACATCCTGCGACGGCTGGACGGCGCGGCCGCATCGGGCTCGACCTTCGCCGCGGAGACCGCGGCCGTGATGCGCACCCGCTGCCCGACAAGCCTGTGCATCGCCCGCGAGCAGATGCGGCGCGGGCTGGATCTCGATTTCGCCGACGCGGTGCTGACCGAATACCGCCTCGTCACCCGCCTGATGCGCGGGCATGACTTCTTCGAGGGCGTCCGCGCCGTGCTGATCGACAAGGACGGCCGGCCGGACTGGCGGCCGGCGACGCTCGAGGCCGTCGACCACGCCGCGGTCGCCGCTGCCTTCGGGCCGTCCGAGGCGCCGGAGCCTCGGTTCGCCTGATGCGCAAGGTCGGACGCATCACCCGCGGCAGCGCGGTCGGCGAGGCCCCGAGCGACCGCATCGAGCGGCGCTCGGCCGCGCCCAAGAGCACCTGGGACACGGTGCTGGTCTGGTTCATGCGGCTGACGGCCCTGGCGTGGCTCGCCAAGAGCGTGCTCTCCTTCGCGACGATCCTCGATGTGGTGCCGGGGCACCGCCCGTTCGCGCTGGAGCCGTTCGGGCGCCAGGCGGCGCTGATCTACTTCGCGGTGATCGACGCCAACGCGGCGATCGGCCTGTGGCTCACCAGCGCCTGGGGCGGCGTGGTCTGGCTGCTGGCGGTGACCTCGATGCTGACGCTCGCCGTCCTGACGCCGCAACTGTTGCAGACGCCGCTGATTCTGGTCTTGGTCGAGTCAAGTATCGTGATCTTCTACTTCGTTTTTTCTTGGCTCGCGGCACAGGAAGCGCGGTAAACGAGTGGTCATACGAATCACTTCACTTTGCATTTACCGACAGAAGTAAATCGCGAATTCATCCTGTCTCTTAGAGCGGTTTTCATCTCCGCCGCCTAGTTTCACCCCATGAGCGGTGCCGGACGGCAGAAGGCTCCGGCAGAACAATTCGGGCGAGGCACAAGATGAAGTCCCAGGCCGTCAAGATCTCGGATACCAACACCGCTCCCGAGACCGGAGCCGTCGCCGGCTCGTATCTCGAAGCCCTGCACCTCGTCGAGCGCTTGCACCGCCGCCTGCTTGACGTGATCAAGGACGAGTTCGAGCGCCGCGGCCGCGAGGACGTCAACAGCGTTCAGGCGCTGCTGCTCTACAACATCGGCGACAAGGAACTCACCGCCAGCGAGCTGCGGACCAAGGGCTACTACCTCGGCTCCAACGTCTCCTACAACGTCAAGAAGCTGGTCGAGGCCGGCTACCTGCACCACGCCCGCTCGAAGACCGACCGCCGCTCGGTGCGCATCAGCCTCACCGACAAGGGCCGGATGGTCCACGACATCATCCAGGGCCTCTACGACAAGCACGCCCGCACCATCCAGCCGATCGGCGGCATCTCCGACGACGATTTCGGCCGGCTCAACACCGCCCTCAGCCGCCTGGAGCGGTTCTGGACCGACCAGATCCGCTACCGTCTCTGAGACCTCGGTTACGCCGAACACGACGAAGCCGGCCGCCCGCGAGGGACGGCCGGCTTCGTTGTTTCACGCCCGGCACCAACGCAAAACGCCGCCCCCGAGGGAGCGGCGCTCACGAGACCGGCCGCATCGGCGGCCGATCGAAAGCTCAGTTAAAGGTGTCGATCTCGGCCGACTCGTAGCTGGTGACTTCCATGCCGACGCAGATCTCGGAAACGACGGGGGCGGACCAAGCCATGTGAATTCTCCTGAATGGGATGCGGGCGAAAGGGACGTCTTGCCGGCTCGCTCGCGAGCCGGTCATCGGCTCAGTTGAAGGTGTCGATCTCGGCGGACTCGTAGCTCGTCACTTCCATGCCAACGCAGACTTCCTGAACGATGGGGGCGGACCAGGCCATGGCGTTTCTCCTCGTGAACTTCGATGACCGGAAGATAGGCGATACCTTGGGCGCAATACAAGCGGGCGCTACACTTATATTTCTCATAGGATCGCCGAGAGAGCGCTCGGTCGCCCCGGCATTCATCTCCAAAACGCCGAATTCGGCTTTCTGATCAGGTAGATGGTGTCGGTGGCGCCAAATCGCCAACCCCATTCCGCCCCCTGCCGCCACGCCCTCTCCGAGGGGCGCGCTTTCGGCTTGACGCGTCGCACCGCCGGGCGCACAGGCTGCCGCGCGCGGAGACGGCCGTCGGCATCCGCGCACGCCATTCCCACGAAGATCCGATGCCCAGCGACACGCCAGACCGATCGTCCGAGCCGTGGCCGGCCGCACGCCGCGATCCCGCCTGAGCCCCTGAAGGGCTCGCGCCGGGCTCCGCCGCGCAGCCGGTCGCGGCCGGTGCCGTACGGCGCGCCGCCGGGCCCGCGAGGCGAGGCCCATGGTTGAACAGGTCCCCCCCCTGCCGGTCCCCGACGCGGTCGTGCCGATCGATCCGCGCGTCGACCCCTCCGTCCTGGCTGCGCGCCTCTCCGACGAGCGTGCGCCCGACATCGTCGAGGCGCTGAACGCCGAGGCGCCGGAGGTCGCCGCCGCGATCCTGCTCGGCCTGCCGCACGATCGCGCGATCGAGGTGCTCGACCAGCCCGAGCTCGACGACGCCGCCGACATCATCGAGATGCTGCCGCGCGACCGCGTCGCCACCTACCTGTCGGGCATGTCGGCCGACCGCGTCGCCGACGTGTTCCGCGAGATCGAGGAGCCAGGCCGCTCGGACCTGCGCGCCCGCCTCGACGCCGAGACCCGCGGCGCCGTCGACCGCCTCAGCGCCTACGGCGAGGAGACCGTCGGCTCGCTGATGACCACCGAGTTCGTCACCGTGCCCGGCACCTGGACCGTGGCGCAGACCCTCGACCACATCCGCCGCGTCGAGAAGACCCGCGAGACGATCTATGCGATCTTCGTGCTCGACCCGCGCACCCGCGCGCTGACCAAGGCGGTGCCGCTGCGCCGGCTGATCTCGGGCAACCCTGAGGACAACGTGCTCTCGGTCGCCGCCGGCCGCCGCCCGCTCGCGGTGTCGCCGACGGCGAGCCGCGAGGAGGCCGCCCGGCTGATCTCGAAATACGACCTGCTCGCCCTGCCGGTGGTCGACGCGGTCGGCCACCTGATCGGCATCGTCACCGTCGACGACATGATCGACGCGATGGTCGAGAAGCAGACCCAGGACGTGCAACGCTTCGGCGGCATGGAGGCGCTCCCCGAGCCCTACATGGACATCGGCTTCATGACGATGATCCGGAAGCGCGCCGGCTGGCTCTGCGCGCTGTTCCTCTCCGAGATGCTGACCGCCTCGGCGATGCAGGGATTCGAGGGCGAGCTCGAGAAGGCGATCGTCCTGACGCTGTTCATCCCGCTGATCATGAGCTCGGGCGGCAATTCCGGCAGCCAGGCGACCTCGCTGCTGATCCGCGCGCTGGCGCTGCACCAGATCCGCCTGCGCGACTGGTGGCGGGTGGCCCTGCGCGAGCTGCCCACCGGCCTCGTGCTCGGCGGCATCCTCGGGGTGATCGCCGTGGTGCGGATCGCGATCTGGCAGAAGACCGGCCTGTACGATTACGGCGAGCACTGGCCGCTGGTGGCGGCGACCGTCGGCGGCGCGCTCGTTGGCATCGTCACCTTCGGGTCGCTGTCCGGCTCGATGCTGCCGTTCCTGCTGCAACGGCTCGGCTTCGACCCGGCGACCGCCTCGGCGCCCTTCGTGGCGACGCTCGTCGACGTGACCGGCCTCGTGATCTACTTCTCGGTGGCGCTGCTGATCCTGCGCGGCACGCTGCTCTAGCGCCGCGTCCGCTGCCGTTGCCGACCGGTCGGCAACGGAAACTTCGCAGTCCGGGCCGACGTAGGGCGGACGATGCAGGCGTCGTCCACGAAGGCGCCGCCGGCAAGACGTGACTTCGGAGCGCGACCGTGACCCTGCCCCTGCTGAGCCGCCCGGTCCTCGACGACCTCGGCGGCGTGATCGGCGCCGAGAAGCTCCGGCGCCTGATCGTCCGGTTCACGGACAGCCTGCGCACCGCGTTCCCGGCCGGAAGCCGGGCGCCGGGCGAGATCGCGCGGGAGGCGCACACCCTGATCTCGATGTCGGGCATGCTCGGCTGCGAGCGGCTCTCCACAGCCTGCCGAGCTCTCGAAGCGGAGGCAAAGGACGGCGCCGACTTCGCGCCCGCGCTCGCCGAGATCCGCGCCCTGCGCGACGAGACCGTGCGCGCGCTAGAAGACGTCGCGCAAACGTCCTGACGCCGCGCCGCGTATTCAGTTTCGTGACGATCGGCATGCCACGGTCGCGCGGAGCGGGTTCTGGGTGAGCGGGATGATGGTGGCGACGACGCAGATGCCGGAACGACGGGGGGGCGGCCTCGTGCCGAATCGCCTCGCCGGCCGGCTGCCGCAGGCGCTCGTGGCGACGGGGGGCCTCGTCTTCCTCGCGCTCGTTTGGCTCGGCCTGCTGTTCCATCTTGAGCAGCGCCGCGAGGGCGAAATGCTCCAGGCGCGGCGCGACGTGCTGAACCTGTCGATCGCGCTGGCCGAGCAGGTCTCGCGCCTGATCGAGGGCGTCGACCAGGTGATGCGCTTGATCGAGGCCGACTACGCCGACGATCCCGAGACCTTCGATTTCGCCCGCTGGTCGAAGCGCGCCACGATGCTGGCCGAGAGCGCGCGCCAGATCGCGATCTTCGACGCGAACGGCGACCTCGTCGCCACGCGCGACGCCGTGCCCTCCGCCCTCAGCAGGACCAACGTCGCGGACAGGCCCTACTTCCGGTCGCTGGCCGACAATCCCGAAGCCGGCCTCTATGTCGGGCGCACCATCCGCGGCCGGCTGATGGATACCTTCACCTTCAACCTCGCGCGCCGGCTGACGCGCCCGGACGGCAGCTTCGGCGGCGTCCTCATGGTGGCCGTCGACCCGGACTACCTCGCCCGGCGCTTCAAGGCGCTCGACGTCGGCGCCGACGCGGTCGTCGGGCTGTTCGGCCGCGACGGCTACGTCCGCATCCGCGAGCCGGCGATGCCCGGCATGTACGAGCGCGACCTGTCCCGGCGGCTCGACGGTCAGGGCCTGTTCGCGCGCCTGTCCGAGGCGCCGGCGGGAACCTACGCGGTCGAGAGCGGCCTCGACGGGCGCGCGCGCATCTTCGGATATCGCGCCACGGAGAACCTTCCGCTCGTCGTGACGGTCGGCAAGTCGGTGGAGGTCGTGCTCGCGCCGCTCGTCGCGGAGCGGCGCAACGCGCTGGCGGTCGGCGCGGTCGCGAGCGCGGTCATCCTGCTCGGATGCCTGGTGCTGCTGCGCGAGCTCGAGCGCCGGCGGCGGCGCGAGGCGCTGCTGGTCGAGACCCACCGGGCCCTCGGCGAGGCCGAGACGCTGTTCCGCGGCGTGTTCGAGAACGCCACCGACCACCTCTTCGTCCACGCCGTCGCGGCGGATGGCAGCTTCGCCCTCGAGACCCTGAACCCGAGCGCCGCGGCGCTGATCGGGCACTCGCAGGAGGCCGTCCGCGGCAAGACCCCGGAAGAGGTGATGCCGCCCGACATGGCCGCGATCGTGCGGGCCGACATCGAGGGCGTGATCCGCTCCGGCGAGCCGGCGCGGCGCCAGGAGGAGCGGGTCGGCGGCGACGGGACCCACCGCTTCGAGGTGATCCTGGTGCCCCTGCGCGAGGCCGGCGGCCGCCGCGTGGCGCGCGTCTTCATCAGCGTGCGCGACATCACCCATCTGCGCCGGGCCGAGGAGGCGATCGCGCTGAGCGAGGCGCGCTACCGCCTGCTCGCCGACAACGCCAGCGACATGATCGTCCAGGTCGGCCTCGACGGGCGGCGGATCTACGCTTCGCCGGCCTCGCACGCGCTGCTGGGCCTGGCGCCGCTGGACCTCGTCGGGACGCGGCCGGAGGACGAGGCCCATCCCGACGACGCAGGCGCGCTCTCGGCGATGATCGCCCGCCTCTCGGCAGGCGAGGCCGAGACCGCGGTGGCGACTTATCGCCTGCGCCGGGGCGACCGCTCCTACATCTGGGTCGAGGGCTCGTGGCGCCTGGTGCGGGACGCCGCCGGCCGACCCGCCGGCTTCGTCGCCTCGGTCCGCGACGTCGATGCGCGCCATCAGGCGGAGGACGCCTTGCGGTCGAGCGAGGCGCGCTACCGGGCGCTCGCCGACACGCTGCCGCAGCTCGTCTGGATCGTGCGGGCCGAGGATGGCCTCGCGGCCTACGTCAACCAGCGCTTCGAGGCCTATTACGGGCCGATCGGGACCGGCCTTGCCGAAAGGCTCGCGGCCAACCACCCGGACGATGCCGGGCGCATGGAGGCGGCCCGGGCGGCGGCCGTGCGCGACGGGCGCGGGCACGAGATCGAAGGCCGGCTGCGCCGGCACGACGGCACCTATCGCTGGCACAAGATCGTGATGATGCCGATCCGCGAGGCGGGCGCCATCGTCGGCTGGCTCGGCACCGCCCTCGACATCGACGACATCATCGCCGCGCGCCGGGCCCTGGAGGAGACCAGCGACCTGCTGCGCCTCGCCCAGGACGCGGCCGAGGCGGGCTCCTGGGACCTCGACCTCGTCGCCGGTTCCGTCCTGCTCTCGCCCGAGAGCGCGCGGCTGCACGGGCTGTCGAGCACCGAACCCCTGCGCATGCCGATCGAGGCTTGGAAGGCCCTGGTGATGCCCGAGGAGCGGGAGCGCGCCCTGGCGGACGCCGCCGAGGCGATCGCCTCGCGCCGCAGCTTCGTGATGGAGTTCAGGATCACGGGCGGCGACGGCGTCGAGCGCTGGCTGCAGAGCATCGGCCGCGCCTACTACGATCCCGCCGGGCGGCCCGTGCGGGTGATCGGCCTGAACCTCGACGCGACCGATCGCAAGCAGGCCGAGCTCGCGCTGCAGGCGGCCAAGACCGCCGCGGAGGCCGCGCGCCTGGAAGCCGAGCGCGCGAGCCTCGCCAAGACCGACTTCCTCGCCGCGATGTCCCACGAGATCCGCACGCCGCTGAACGCGGTGATCGGCTTCACCGACCTGCTGGCGCGCTCCGAGCGGCTGGCGCCCGACCTGCAGCGCCACGCCGAGCTGGCGCGCTCGTCGGGTTCCGCCCTGCTCACCGTGGTCAACGACATCCTCGACTTCTCGAAGGTCGAGGCCGGGGCGATCGATCTCGAACAGCGCGCCTTCGCGCCGGCGGCGCTGGCCGACAACGGCCTGTCGATCGTGCGCGGGCTCGCCTCCGCGAAGGGTCTCACCGTGATCGGCCGGATCGACCCGGACCTGCCGCCCAGCCTCGTCGGCGACGAGGCTCGGCTGCGCCAGATCCTGCTCAACCTCTTGAACAACGCGGTGAAGTTCACCCGGCGCGGCAGCGTCACCCTCGCGGTGCGCCATGCCGGCACCACGCCCGCCGGCGAGACCATCCGTTTCAGCGTCAGCGATACCGGCATCGGCATCCCGCAGGCCAAGCAGCACCGGCTGTTCGAGCGCTTCTCGCAGGTCGACAATTCGGTGAGCCGCGATTTCGGCGGGACCGGCCTCGGCCTCGCGATCTGCCGGCGCCTCGTCGAGCTGATGGGCGGGACGATCGGCGTCGCCTCCGACGACGGCGAGGGCTCGACCTTCTGGTTCACGGTGACGCTGCCGCGCGGCGTCGACGTCGACGCACCTAACGCCGTGCCGGCCGTCGTCGCGTCGCACGCCACCGGGCACATCCTCCTGGTCGAGGACGTCGAGATCAACCAGGAGCTGGCGCGGCTGGTGCTGGAGGCCGCCGGCCACACCGTCGACGTGGTCGCCGACGGCGCCGCCGCCGTGATGGCGGTGGAGGACGGCGCGTTCGACCTCGTGCTGATGGATGTGCAGATGCCGGGCATGGACGGCATCACCGCGACGCGGATGATCCGCCGCCTGAAAGGCCCGGCGGCAAACGTGCCGGTGATCGCGATGACCGCCAACGTGCTGCCGGCCGAGGTGCGCCAGTTCCGCGAGGCCGGCATGGACGACCACGTCGGCAAGCCGTTCGACCGCGCGGTCCTCTACGCCGCCATCGCGCGCTGGCTTCCGGGCCGCGACGCCGCGCCGGTGCGGCGGGCGGTGAACGGCTGACCCGGATCGCGGCCGCGGTGCCTGCGTCGATCGCCCTGCCCTGCCGCCCGCCCTACGACTGGCCGGCGATGCGCGACTTCCTCGCCGGCCGGGCGATCCCCGGGATCGAGGCGGTGGGCCCGGATCGTTACGCGCGCACCATCGCCGTCGCAGGGCGAACCGGATCGATAGCGATCACGCCCGGCGGCGATGGGCTCGTCGCGATCGTGACGGGCGTGGCGGAGGCCGAGCTTCCCGGCATCGCGGCCCGGCTCCGGCGCCTGTTCGATTGCGACGCCGACCCGGCGACGATCGGCGCGCATCTCGCGACCGATCCTCGTCTCGCGCCCCTCGTCGCCGCGCGGCCCGGCTTGCGGGTGCCGGGGGCCTGGGACGGGTTCGAGCTCGGCGTCCGCGCGATCCTCGGGCAGCAGGTCTCTGTGGCGGCCGCGACCCGGCTCGCCGGGCGGCTCGTCGCCGAGCTCGGAACGCCCCTCCCGGCCCTCGCCGAACCCGGCCTGACCCATGTCTTCCCGACCGCCGAGCGGGTGGCCGCGGCGGACGTCGCGCAGATCCTGACGATGCCGCGTGCGCGCGGCGCCGCGATCCGGGCGCTCGCGGCGGCGAGCCTCGCCGAGCCCGATCCGTTCGCGCTCGACCAGGACCTCGCCACCGCCGTCGCCCGCCTGACCGCGATCCGCGGGATCGGGCCTTGGACGGCGCAGTACATCGCGATGCGGGCGTTGCGCGCGCCGGACGCGTTTCCGCCCGGGGACGTCGGCCTGCTGCGGGCCCTCGATGGCGGCGCCGGGCGCCCGAGCCCGGCGGAGCTGCTGCTGCGCGCCGAAGGCTGGCGCCCGTACCGCGCCTACGCGGCGTTGCACCTCTGGGCGGTCGATGCGGCGCGGCCGGCGGATTGAAGAGGACGCCGTGCGCGCCCAGGATGCCCGCCGGATTCGAGAGCAAGGGACGGGATGCGGCCCGTGAGCGAGCAGCGCATGACGGGGAGACCGCGCGGGCCGCATCCGGCCCCGATCATCGATGAGGCTGCGATGCCGACGACCGAGGCCACCCGTCCCGATCTCTCAGCGGATGCCATGCGGCGCGAAGCCGTGTCGGCGCGAGACGCGGCGTACGATGGCCGCTTCGTCTACTCGGTCCGCAGCACCGGCGTGTATTGCCGACCGAGCTGCCCGTCGCGCGCGGCGCGTCCCGAGAACGTCGCGTTCCACGCCACCTGCGCCGAGGCCGAGGATGCGGGCTTCCGTCCGTGCAGGCGCTGCCGGCCGAACGAGGCGTCGCCTGATGCGAGGCGCGCCGCGGCGATCGCCGGCGCCTGCCGCCTGATCGACGAGGCCGAATCGCTGCCCGCGCTCGCTGTTCTCGCCCGCGCGGCCGGGATGAGCCCGTTCCACTTCCATCGGGTGTTCAAAGCGACGACCGGCGTGACGCCGAAGGCCTACGGCGAGGCCCGCCGGGCCGAACGGATGGCGAAGACCCTGCCGAGGGCCAGCAGCGTCACGCACGCGGTCTACGAGGCGGGCTACGGGGCGGCGAGCCGCTTCTACGCCGGGGCCGGCGAGCGGCTCGGCATGGCGCCCGCCGCCTACCGCAAGGGTGGGACCGGCGAGACCATCCGCTTCGCGGTCGGCCCGTGCAGCCTCGGCGCGATCCTCGTCGCGGCTACCGCCCGCGGCGTCTGCGCGATCCTGCTCGGCGACGATCCGGACGCGCTGCTGCGCGACCTGGAGGACCGCTTTCCGAACGCGGCGCTCGCAGGCGGCGACGCCGCGTTCGAGGCCCTGGTCGCGCAGGTCGTCGGCCTGGTCGAAGCGCCGGGGCGCCCGGTGGACCTCCCCCTCGACATCGGCGGCACGGCCTTCCAGCAGCGCGTCTGGGACGCCCTGCGCAGGATCCCGGCGGGGACGACCGCGAGCTACGCCGAGATCGCCCGGAGCCTCGGCAGGCCGGCGGCGGTGCGGGCCGTCGCCCGCGCCTGCGGCGCCAACGCCCTCGCCGTCGCGATCCCCTGCCACCGGGTGGTGCGGACGGACGGCGCCCTGTCCGGCTACCGCTGGGGCATCGAGCGCAAGCGCGCATTGCTGACACGCGAGGGGGTGGTGCGGTGAGCGGATAAGCCTCGCGATCGCGTTCGGACTCATCCCTCCCCCTTTCGAGGGAAGGGGTGGCCCGCGAAGCAAGTCGGGAGAGGGAGCGCCGGATTCGGAGAAGCCGCTCCCCCTCTTCCGGCGATCCAGAACCAGGCCCTCTCTACCGACCGAACCGCTCGAACTTCGGGAAGCTCCGGGTCATCAGCGTGCCCGCATCGGTGCGGTGGCCCATCCACTTCTCCAGCACGCCGGCGTTGGCGAGGCGCGGCTGGGGGGAGCCGTCGCGCCAGGGCAGGCCCTCGGCCAGGGCGAAGACGCAGGCGTCGACGAGGGTCGATTGCCGGCAGCGCTGGAGGCGCACGCCCTTGCCGCGCACGAGCTCGGTCAGCTCGGTGATCGGGAAGACCAGCAGCAGCTTGTCGGAACTCGTCACCGCGACGTGGTCGCCCTCGGCCGGCACCAGCAGCACCGCCTTGGCGTCCCCGTCGAGGCCCAGGATGCCCTTGCCCTTGCGGGTGTTGGCAACCAGCCCGTCGGACGGCGCGAGGAAGCCGCGCCCGTCAGAGCCGGCGATCAGCAGGCGGGTCTCGGGGCGATAGGGCAGCGCCGCGACGATCTCGGTGCCGTCGTCGAGGTCGACCATCAGCCGGATCGGATCGCCGAAGCCGCGGCCGCCCGGCAGCTTCGAGGCGTCGAGCGTGAACACCTTGCCGTTCGAGGCCAGCACCAGGATCTTGGCGGTGGTCTCGCTCGGGAAGGCGATCTTGATCTGGTCGTCGCCCTTGAAGGCGACGCCCGACAGGTCGGCGACGTGGCCCTTCAGCGCGCGGATCCAGCCCTTCTCCGAGACGATGACGGTGATCGGCTCGCGCTCGACCATCGCGGCCGTGAAGTCGATGCCCGCAGTGTCGGGCGGGTTCTGCAGCGTCGTGCGGCGGGCGCCGAGCTTGGTGTCGGGCCCGAACGCCTTCTTCACCTGGCGGACCTGCTGGGTGATCGCCTTCCACTGCGCGGCATCCGAGCCGAGCAGCGCCTCGAGCCCGTCCTTCTCGCGCGTCAGGGTCTCCAGCTCGCGCTTCAGCTCCATCTCCTCGAGCTTGCGCAGGGAGCGCAGCCGCGTGTCGAGGATCGCGTTGGCCTGGACCTCGGTCAGCCCGAAATGCGCCATCAGCGCCGGCTTCGGCTCGTCCTCCTCGCGGATGATGCGGATCACCGCGTCGAGGTCGAGGTAGACGATGAGCAGGCCGTTCAAGATCTCGAGCCGGCGCTCGATCTGCCCGAGCCGGTTGCGCGAGCGCCGCTGCAGCACGACGCGGCGATGGTCGAGCCATTCGCGCAAAGCCTCGGCGAGCCCGATGACGCGGGGCACGAGGCCGCCGACCAGCACGTTCATGTTGAGCGGGATCCGGGCTTCCAGCTCGGTCAGCCGGAACAGCGATTCCATCAGGATCACCGGGTCGACGCTGCGCGAGCGCGGCTCCAGCACGACGCGCACGTCCTCGGCCGATTCGTCGCGCACGTCGGCGAGCAGCGGCAGCTTCCTCTCCTGCAGCAGCTCGGCGAGCTTCTCGATCAGCCGCGCCTTCGGGATGCCGTAGGGGATCTCGGTGACCACGATGTTCCAGGTGCCGCGGCCGAGGTCCTCCTTGGTCCAGCGGGCGCGCACGCGAAAGGCGCCGCGGCCGGTGCGGTAGGCTTCGGCGATCGATTCGGCCGAGTCGATCAGGATGCCGCCGGTGGGGAAGTCCGGCCCCTGCACGAAGCTGACGAGCTGCGCCGAGGTCGCCTGCGGGTTGGCGATCAGGTAGAGCGCAGCGTCGCAGAGCTCGGCCGCGTTGTGCGGCGGGATCGAGGTCGCCATGCCGACCGCGATGCCCTGGCTGCCGTTGGCGAGGAGGTTCGGAAACGCCGCCGGCAGGACGGAGGGCTCGTCCTTCTCGCCGTTGTAGGACGGGCGGAAATCGACCGTGTCCTCGTCGAACCCGTCGAGGATCAGCCGCGCGACCTCGGTGAGCCGCGCCTCGGTGTAGCGGTAGGCGGCCGGGCCGTCGCCATCGATGTTGCCGAAGTTGCCCTGGCCGTCGACCAGCGGATAGCGCTGCGCGAAGTCCTGGCTCAGCCGAACCAGCGCGTCGTAGATCGCCTGATCGCCGTGCGGGTGGAAGTCGCCCATCACGTCGCCGACGATCTTGGCGCACTTCTTGTGCGCGGTGTTCGGATCGAGCCGAAGCAGCCGCATGCCGTAGAGGATGCGGCGGTGCACCGGCTTGAGCCCGTCGCGGGCATCGGGCAGCGCCCGGTGCATGATCGTGGAAAGCGCATAGGCGAGGTAGCGCTCTTCCAGCGCGGACTTCAGCTCGACGCTCTCGATGCCGTCCCCGGTCGGCGGCTCGAAGGGCTGGCCCATCACGGCTCCGTTCTCAGATGTTTCATGTGGAACATAACACGAACATCACGGCGCGGCATCCAGGCCGGCCGCGACGAATCGTGAGCGTTCCTCGGGGACGGGCAGCGCCCGCGGACCCCAGATGTGCTGGGTGAGGAAGTAGCCGGTCAAGGTAAACCCATTCCGCACGTCGTCCGGGCCCTCCAACCGCCCGCCGTCGCGCAGGAAGGCCGGCAGCGCCAGCAGGCGGTCGCGGTAGGGCTCCCCGGCCGAGGCGCTGACGGCGCGCCCGCTCTTCGGCGAGACGTAGATCAGGGCGTCGTTCCCGCCTGTGGCGGCGCAGGCGCCGAGATCGAGGCCGAAGCCGAGCTCGGCCAGGATCGCCAGCTCGAACCGCACCATCAGCACCGGGGCGATCGTGCGGTCGTCCAGGTGGCCGATCAGGACCCGGGCCGCCTCGAACATCTCGGGATGCGGATCGCGCTCGGGCAGCAGGCGCAGGAGGGCGGCGAGGTGGCCGACGCCGTAGAGCGCCAGGCCGGAGCCGATCAGCCGCGACAGGGCCGATTCGAGCGGCTCGACCGCGAAGGCGCCGAGGCCGTCGTCGAGCCGCGCGCGCCAGGTCGCGCGGACCAGGTTCCCGGGCTGCAGCACCGGCTGCAACCGGCGCGAACGCCCGCCATGGACGAGGCCGAGATGACGCCCGTGCGCGCGGGTCATCGCCTCGAGGACGACGCCGGTCTCGCCCTGCCTGCGCACGCCGAGCACGAGCGCGTCATCCGTCCACTGCATCCGCCGTACATAGGCGTTTTTGGTGTGCGGCGTGAGGGTGCGTGTTTCCTAGGACTGAAAGCCGCGGTAGCTTCGGGCATTGGGAGAGGTTGCGGGGATTGGATGCTGGTGCGGAATTCGATCTCGGGACCCGCTGCGCGTCCCACTCGGCGGGCATTTCGACGGTCCGCGCCCATCCTCGCCATCACCGTGATCCTCACCGGTTGCATAGGGCGCGGCGAGGCGCCCTCCCCCGCCGCCCAGGCGTCGTCAAAACCCGTCCGCGAGCGCATCGCCGCCCTCGCCCTGCGGCAGGTCGCGTTCGGGTCGGTCTCGCTGCTGCCGGTGCGGTTCGAATCGAGCCGGATCGCCGGGCCGTTCGAGGATGGCGGGCGCACGCTCTACTGCGTCTCGAGCCACATGAAGGGTCGCACCTTCGGCAAGGGCGAGCGACCCAAGGTCGTGATCCGCGAGGACAAGGCGGCGAACGCGCTCACGGCGATCGACGACGACGAGGTCTGCCAGGGCCACCGCACAGAGCCGTTCCCGGAGCTGGAGACCGTGGGCAACGCGAAGGCCGGCACCATCGGGGGCTGATCCGGGTTGTTCCGGCCCCGTCCTTGCTCCCCCGGACCGATGCGAAACACGCCGCTCGCCCTCTCCCTCGACCTGATCGCCCGCGCCCACGCCGTTCCCGTCGCCGACGACGAGAGCGCGCTGCAGGTGATGACCGACGAGGAGCTGAAGCCCGGCCTCGACGCGATCATCGAGCAGCGCGGCGGCGCCGGCGACCTCTGGGTGTTCGCCTACGGCTCGCTGATGTGGCGGCCGGAATTCGCCTTCGCCGAGAGCCGGATCGGCACGGTGCGCGGCTTCCACCGGCGCTTCTGCCTGCTGCAACGGCGCTTTCGCGGCACGCCGGAGCGGCCCGGCTTCGTGCTCGCGCTGGACCGCGGCGGCTCGTGCCGGGGCGTCGCGTTCCGCTTGGCCGGAACCAACCTGCGCGAGACGCTGATGCCGGTCTGGCGCCGCGAGATGCGCGGGCGCGGCTACGTCGCGCGCTGGCTGCCGGTCGCGACGGAGGCCGGAACGGTCTCGGCGCTGACCTTTCTCGTGAACCGCGCGAGCGACCGCTATTCCGGTCGCCTGACGGAGGCCGAGATCGCTGACCGGATCGCGGTCGCGTCCGGGCATCTCGGGCCGAGCGCCGAGTACCTGTTTCGCACGGTCGAGGCCTGCGAGGCACTCGGCATCCGCGACCGGCACCTCTGGAACCTGCAGGCCCTGGTCGCCGCCCGCCTGGATCTCGGCCATCCAATCTCGGGCGGCGCACCGGGATAGGCTCGCGGCGGCGAGAGCGGACGCCTCCATCGATGCGGCCTCAGACCCAGGCGCGCTTCAGCGCCGTCACGACGCGGCCGCCGCCATGCTCCGCATCCGGGTTGCGCAACTCGCGCAAGCCCGGCGCCCGGCCCGTCGTCAGGTAGACGACCACCGTCAGCGCCAGCACCACCTTCGTCCGCATCGACCCCGTCCCGCTTGGTTAAGCGAGGCTGTGTAGGATCGGTCGGTTTTGAGGAGGTTGCGCCGGCGCACATCGAGCCGGCTGCGACGGCGTTTACCGGCGAACATGGTTTGCGAAGGATGAAGGCGGCCCTTGCGGCCTAATTCACCTCCACCTGGATCACGCCCGGCACGGCGCGCAGCATCCCCGCGATCTGCGGGGTGGCCTGGTACTTGTCGCGCAGCTTGATCTCGACCTCGCGCTCGCCGCCGTCCAGCAGCAGGATCAACGAGACCTCGCCCTCGCCGCGCATGGCGAGGCGCTGCTGCACGGCGCCGATCGGGCCCTCGTCGCGCAGGTAGATCCGCATGCCCTTCTGGTAACGCGCCACCGCCGCGTCGAGCGGCTCGGCGGCGAGGATCCGGGCGCGCACGTCCTCGCCCTCGAGGTTGGCCTGGAGCTGGAGAACCAGCGGCTGGCCGGGTTCCAGGATCTCGCGGTAATGCCCGAGGCCTTCGGAGAAGATGATCGCCTCGAAATGCCCGGTCTGGTCCGAGAGCGTGACGATGCCGAGCTTGTTGCCGGTCTTGGTGCGGCGCTCGGAACGGTCGAGCACCGAGGCCGCGACCTTGCCGACGCTCGAGGTGCCGGCGCGAACCGAGCGGCAGAACTCGGCCCAGCTCTGCACCCGGAGCTTGCCCAACAGGTCCTGATACTCGTCGAGCGGGTGCCCCGAGACGAAGAAGCCGATCGCGTCGTACTCGCGCTTGAGCTTCTCGGCCATCGGCCAGCCCTCGTAGGCCGGGATGCGCAAGCTCACGTCGGTGGAGGTGACGCCGCCGAACATGTCGGCGATGCCGGCGCTCTCGGCTTCGGCCGCGCCCTGCGCCAGCTTCATCATCGGCTCGACCGCGGCGCAGGCCTTGGCGCGGTCCGGCTCGATGTCGTCCATCGCGCCGGCGGCGACCAGGCTCTCGAGCGTGCGCTTGTTGACGTGGCGCGGGTTGAGCCGGCGGGCGAGGCAGGCGAGATCCTTGAACGGGCGCTCGCCGCGCGCCTCGACGATCGACTTCACCGCCTCGCGCCCGACGCCCTTGATCGCGGCGAGCGCGTAGCGGATGCGCCCGACGCCATTATCGTCGACATGGACCTCGAAGGTGACGCCGGAGGTGTTGATCGAGGGCGGCTCGACGACGATCTTGAGCCGCTGCGCGTCCTGGCGGAATTCGGCGAGCTTGTCGGTGTTGTCCATGTCGAGATTCATCACGGCGGCGAGGAACTCGACCGGATGGTTCGCCTTCAGGTAGGCGGTCTGGTAGGTCAGCAGGGCGTAGGCCGCCGCGTGGCTCTTGTTGAAGCCGTAATCGGCGAACTTGGCCAGCAGGTCGAAGATCTCGTTAGCCTTCGGCTTGGTCAGCCCGCGCTCGACGCAGCCTTTCACGAAGCGGTCGCGCTGGGCGTCCATCTCGGCGCGGATCTTCTTGCCCATGGCGCGCCGGAGCATGTCGGCCTCGCCGAGCGAGTAGCCGGCCAGGAGCTTGGCGATCTCCATCACCTGCTCCTGGTAGACGATGATGCCGAAGGTCTCCTTCAGCGCCGGCTCCAGCTTGGGATGCGGGTACCACGCCGCCTCGTTGCCGGCGTCGCGACCGAGCTTGCGCTCGCAATAGACCGGGATGTTGGCCATCGGGCCCGGCCGGTAGAGGGCGACGAGCGCGATGATGTCCTCGAAGCGGTCGGCCTGCATCTCGCAGAGCGCCTTGCGCATGCCGGCCGATTCCACCTGGAACACGCCGACCGTCTCGCCCCGGCCCATCGGCTGGTAGGTCTCGGGCTGATCGAGCGGCAGCGCCGCGAGGTCGATCTCGATGCCGCGCTGCTTGAGCAGGTCCGTGCAGCACCTGAGCATCGTCAGCGTCTTGAGGCCGAGGAAGTCGAACTTCACCAGGCCCGCGGCCTCGACCCACTTCATGTTGAACTGGGTCACCCGCATCCCGGTCTTCGGGTCGCGGTAGAGCGGCACCAGCTGCTCCAGCGGCCGGTCGCCGATGACCACGCCGGCCGCGTGGGTCGAGGCGTGGCGGTGCAGGCCCTCGAGCTTCTTGGCGATCTCCATGAGGCGAGCCACGATCGGCTCCTCCTCGATCGCCTGCTGCAGCTTCGGCTCGCCCTCGATCGCCTGGACCAGGGTCACGGGATTGGCCGGGTTCTGCGGCACCAGCTTGGTCAGCTTGTCGACCTGCCCGTAGGGCATCTCGAGCACGCGGCCGACGTCGCGCAGCACCCCGCGCGCCTGCAGCGTGCCGAAGGTGATGATCTGCGCCACCTGCTCGTGGCCGTAGCGCTCCTGCACGTACTGGATCACGCGCTCGCGCCCCTCGACGCAGAAGTCGATGTCGAAGTCCGGCATCGAGACGCGCTCGGGGTTGAGGAAGCGCTCGAACAGCAGGCCGAAGCGCAGCGGGTCGAGGTCGGTGATCAGCAGCGCGTAGGCGACGAGCGAGCCCGCGCCCGAGCCGCGGCCCGGGCCGACGGGGATGTCGTGGTCCTTGGCCCACTTGATGAAGTCGGAGACGATCAGGAAGTAGCCCGGGAACTTCATCCCGACGATGACGTCGAGCTCGAAGGCCAGGCGGTCGCGGTAGGCCTGCTCGGTGAAGCCCTCGCACGGCCCGTGCTGCCTCAGGCGCAGGGCGAGGCCGGCCTCGGCCTGGCGGCGCAGCTCGGTCGGCTCGTCGGCCGCGACCTCCACCGGCACCGAGGGCGCCGCGTCGGCGAGCGCGTCCTGCATCGGCGCGGCACCGCCCGCCGCCACCCGCGAAAAGTTCGGCAGGATCGGCTTGCGGGTGCGGACGCGGACCGCGCAGCGCATCGCGATCTCGACCGTCGCCTGCAGGGCGTCCGGCAGGTCGGCGAACAGCTCGGCCATCTCGGCCCGGGTCTTGAAGCCGTGGCGCGCGGTGAGCTTGCGGCGGCGGTCGTCGGAGACGACGCGCCCGTCGGCGATCGCGAGCAGGGCGTCGTGGGCGTCGTAATCGCCCGCCTTGCCGAAGAACGGCTCGTTGGCGGCGGCGATCGACAGGCCGTCGCGGTCGGCCATGCGCAGCAGCTCGGCCTCGATCCGACCCTCGTCGTCAAGGCCGTGGCGCTGGAGCTCGACGTAGAGTCGGCTCTCGCCGAAGGTGGTGCGCAGGGCGGCGAGCCGCGCCTCGGCGAGGTCGGGGCGGCCGGCGCGCAGCGCCGCGTCGAGCGGGCCGGTGAAGCCGCCGGTGAGCGCGATCAGGCCCGCCGACGATTCGGCGAGCGCCGCGGCGCTCACGCAGGGCGCCTCGCCGAGCCCGGTGTCGAAGTAGGCGCGGCTCGCCAGCCGCAGCAGGTTGCCGTAGCCGGTCTCGTCCTGCGCCAGCACGACGAGGCTGCCGGCGGGCCGCGCCACCCGTGCCATCGGGTCGACGGCCTCGAACGCCACCGAGAGCTGCATCCCGGCGATCGGCTGGATGCCGCTGCCGGCGGCCTTCTCGGAAAACTCGAGCGCGCCGAACAGATTATTGGTGTCGGTCAGCGCCAGCGCCGGCTGGTGGTCGGCCAGAGCCGACTTGACGATGTCGCCCACCTTGAGGGCGCCCTCGAGCAGGGAATAGGACGAGTGGACGTGGAGGTGGACGAATCCGACCTCCTTGAGCTGGCGCGCCATGACGGTCCTTGTGCGGGTGCCCCAGAGATCCGTCCTTCGGCCGCCGGAGTCGATGGCCGGCAGGCCGCGATCGCCGATATCCACCGCCGATGTGGCGTTTCGGACGCGCGGCCTGCGACCGATTATCCTGTGCACGGGTGGTCCGGCCGCCCGCGCCGAAGGCATCCCTCAACGGATCGGGGCCAAGGCTACCGCCCAACCCGCCACCGCGACCGCGAGCAGCCCGAAGGCCATGAACTCCGCGACGCCGACCAGAACCATCCGCTTGAGCATGTCGGGCACTCCGTTTCGATGACCCTACTTCGTTCCTGTTTTGTTCCGTGTAAAGCGCGGGCGTCGGCGACCTGCCGATAGGGTTGACGAAACGTGAAGCCCGAAGCGCTTCATCGCGGCCGGACTCCTCGGGCGAGATCACCGACCTCGGGCATGGTCCTGCGAACGCCGGGCGGGGGATGGCGTCCGTCGCCCCGCTCCGCCCGCGGCACCCTACAGGTGAAGGAGGCAGGCGAGCAGGAAGAAGCTTTCGACGAGGAGCACCAGGAAGACGATCGTCGTCACGGCGGGATCCCAACCGACGAGGGAGCGCGCTGTGATCGGCTCGGACACGACAGGCACTCCGCTTTCTGGGGGCGCGGCGGCTCCTCGCGGCATGGAAGCCTGACGCGCGGCCGCGACGAAGAGCACCTTCGCCGGGAGGTCGGGGGACGTTGACCGGCGAAGGTGCCGCCGGAGGAGAAACGCTGTCCCGGCCCGCCGTGAATGCCATCGATCGGACGGGCGAGCCTTCACGCACGTTAAGTCTTCTACAGATTTTCCAAACGTCGATCTGCAGCAGTTCCGGCGTCACAGCGAGCGAATGCTTGCCTCTGTACCAAGCGGAGCCTTCGTTCGACAGCACGGAGCGGCCGCGCCGTCGAAGCGCCGATCGCCGTGGGAACGTCGGTTCAAGGTTTCGGTACGCCGGGCGGTCGGAGACGGGAGCGCCGATCTGTCAGGGCCGGCCGGGTTGGGGCTTGTGGCCCGATTCGAAGCGGGAGTACGCTCGGACCGCCCAGCCACGCGACGACGTCGGCGGGCTCAGGGAGTGGAACATTGGATTTTTCCCCGTCCTCGATGCAGGAGCGCTGGCTCAAGCGCGTGCGCGACTTCATGGCCGCCGAGGTCTATCCGGCGCTCGACGCCGTGAAGGCCGAGACGGTACAGTCCGTGCCCGACCGCTGGGCGCCCTCCGCGGCGATCGAGGGCCTGAAGGCGAAGGCGCGCGCCGCGGGCCTGTGGAACTTGTTCCTGCCGCCCTCGCCCGAGCACGACACCGATGCGTTCCACGGCGCCGGGCTGACGAATCTCGACTACGCGCGCTGCGCCGAGGAGATGGGCCGGGTGGCCTGGGCCTCGGAAGTATTCAACTGCTCGGCCCCCGACACCGGCAACATGGAGGTGCTGCACCGCTACGGCAGCCCGATGCACAAGGAGCGCTGGCTCAAGCCGCTGATGGCGGGCGAAATCCGCTCCGCCTTCCTGATGACCGAGCCCGAGGTCGCCTCGTCGGACGCGACCAACATCGCGACCTCGATCCGCCGCGACGGCGACCATTACGTGATCAACGGCCGCAAGTGGTGGTCGACCGGCGTCGGCGACCGGCGCTGCAAGGTCGCGATCGTGATGGGCAAGACCGACCCCGACGCCCCGCGCCACCAACAGCAATCGCAGATCTTCGTGCCCCTCGACGCGCCCGGCGTCGAGATCAAGCGCCTGCTCTCGGTGTTCGGTTACGACGAGGCCCCGCACGGCCACGCCGAGGTCACCTTACGCGACGTGCGCGTGCCGGCCGAGAACCTGATCCTCGGCGAGGGCCGCGGCTTCGAGATCGCGCAGGGGCGCCTCGGCCCGGGCCGAATCCACCACTGCATGCGCACGATCGGCGCGGCCGAGGCCGCCCTCGAGGCGATGGTGCGGCGCCTGCTCGCGCGCACCGCCTTCGGCAAGCGGCTAGCCGACCAGTCGGTGTGGGAGCAGCGCGTCGCCGAGGCCCGCATCGACATCGAGATGACGCGCCTGCTCTGCCTGAAGGCGGCGGACATGATGGACAAGGTCGGCGCCAAGGCGGCCAAGCTCGAGATCGCGATGATCAAGGTCGCCGCCCCGCGCATCGCGCTGAAGGTGCTCGACGACGCGATCCAGGCCCATGGCGGCGCCGGCGTCTCCGACGACTTCGACCTCGCCCGCACCTACGCCCACATCCGCACCCTGCGGCTCGCCGACGGGCCGGACGAGGTCCACAACCGCTCGATCGCCCGCCTCGAATTCGCCCGCCACAGCAAAGCGGGTCCCGCCGCGTGAGCGGGACGGGGGATTCCGCCTTCGCCGGCACCAAGCCGGTCGACCCGCGCCACCGGATCGACGAGGGCGCCCTGTCGGCCTGGATGGCGGAGCACGTCGCCGAGTTCGACGGCCCGCTGACGCTGCGCCAGTTCAAGGGCGGCCAGTCGAACCCGACCTACCGGATCGAGACCCCGGGGGGCGCCTACGTGCTGCGGCGCAAGCCCTTCGGCCCGCTGCTGCCCTCGGCCCACGCGGTCGAGCGCGAGTACCGCCTGATCCGCGCACTGCACGACACCGGCTTCCCGGTGCCGCGGGCGGACGCCCTGTGCGAGGATGCCGGCGTGATCGGCGCGGCCTTCTACGTGATGGAGGCGGTCGAGGGTGCCGTGCACTGGAATGCGGCCCTGCCCGAGCTGCCGCCGGCCGAGCGGCGCGACGTCTACGCGGGCATGATCACGACCCTCGCCCGCCTGCACCGGGCCGACCCCACCGCGATCGGGCTCGGCGATTACGGCCGGCCGGGCAACTACTTCGCCCGCCAGGTCGACCGCTGGACCAAGCAGTACCGCGCCGCCGAAGGCGACCGGCTCGAGGCGGCCGAGCGGCTGATCGCCTGGCTGCCGCGGACCGTGCCGGAGCAGGACCGGGTCTCGATCGTCCACGGCGACTTCCGCCTCGACAACATGATCTTCGCCCATGGCCGGGTCGCCGCGGTGCTGGACTGGGAGCTGTCGACGCTGGGCGATCCGCTCGCCGACTTTAGCTACCTTCTGATGCACTGGGTGCTGCCGGCGGACGGCCGCAGCGCGCTCGGCGGGCTCGATCTCCCCGCGCTCGGCATCCCGACGCAGGACGAGGCGGTGGCGCTCTACTGCCGCGAGACCGGTCGCGACGGCCTGCCCGACCTGAACTGGTACTTCGCCTACAACCTGTTCCGCCTCGTCGGCATCCTCCAGGGCATCGCCGGCCGGATGAAGGCCGGCACCGCCGCGAGCGAGCACGCCGCCGACATGGCCGCCCGCGTGCCGAAGCTCGCCGACGCCGCCTGGTCGTTCGCCGTGAAAGCCGGGGCCTGACCGCGATGGCGCGCGTCGTCGTGGTGACGGGCGCAGCCCAGGGCATCGGCCGGGCGTTGTGCGAGCGCTTCGCCGCCGACGGCGCCACGGTGATCGCCGCCGACGTCGACGCGGCGGGCGCCGCCGAGACCGCGGCGCGCATCGGCGGCGTCGCCGCGACCTGCGACGTCGGCGCGGCCGAGAGCGTTGCCGACCTCGTCGCGCGGACGATCCGGGAGCACGGGCCGGTCGACGTCTATTGCTCGAATGCCGGCATCCTGCTGCGCGACCCCGATCCCGAGAATGCGGCCTCCGCGCCCGATGCCGACTGGGCGCGCGCCTGGGCGGTCAACGTGATGGGCCACGTCCACGCCGCCCGCGCGCTGCTGCCGGATTGGATCGCCCGACGCGCGGGGACCTTCCTCGCCACGGTCTCGGCGGCCGGCCTGCTCAGCCAGATCGGCAGCGCGACCTATTCCACCACCAAGCACGCCGCCCTCGGCTTCTGCGAGCACCTCGCGATCACCCATCGCGACCATGGCATCCGCGTCGCCGCGCTCTGCCCGCAGGGGGTCGACACCGCGATGGTGCGCGGCGCCTCGGCGCGCGAGCCGGCGCTCCTCGACGGGCTGCTCAGCCCCGAAGCGGTGGCGGAGGCGGCGTTCGCCGGCCTCGCCGAGGGCCGCTTCCTGATCCTGCCGCACCCGCAGGTCGCCGGTTACGTGCGCCGCAAGGCCGACGACCACGACCGCTGGATCGGCGGCATGGCCAAGCTCAGACGCGCGAGAGGATGATCCGATGTCGCTGTTCGATCTCACCGGCAAGGTCGCCGTCATCACCGGCTCGTCCCGCGGGATCGGGCGCGCCATCGCGCTCCGCATGGCCGAGCAGGGCGCGCGGGTGGTGGTGTCGTCGCGCAAGCGCGAGGCCTGCGACGCGGTCGTCGCCGAGATCGAGGCGGCGCACGGCGCCGGCCGCGCCATCGCGGTGCCGGCCAGCATCTCGGTGAAGGAGGACCTCGTCCGTTTGATCGGCGAGACCAACGACCGTTTCGGCGCGGTCGACACGCTGGTCTGCAACGCTGCGAGCAACCCGTATTACGGGCCGCTGGCCGACATCAAGGACGAGCAGTTCGCCAAGATCCTGTCGAACAACATCGTCTCGAACCACTGGCTGATCCAGCTGGTGGCGCCGGCGATGATCGCCCGGCGCGACGGCGCGATCGTCATCGTCTCCTCGATCGGCGGCCTCAAGGGCTCGCCGGTGATCGGCGCCTACAACGTCTCGAAGGCGGCCGACATGCAGCTCGCGCGGAACTACGCGGTCGAGTACGGCCCGCACAACGTCCGGGTGAACTGCATCTGCCCCGGCCTCGTCCGCACCGACTTCGCCCGCGCCTTGTGGGAGGACCCGAAGGTCCTGGAATCCGCGACCTCGCTCGCGCCTTTGCGCCGCATCGGCGAACCCGACGAGATCGCCGGTGCGGCGATCTTCCTCGCCTCCGCCGCGGGGCGGTTCACGACGGGCCAGGCCATCGTGGTGGACGGCGGCGTGACGATCGCCAGCGGGGCGATCGGGTAGACGCCGCGCTTTTCTGACACAGCGGTCGATCGTCTGTCCAAGCCTCGGATCTGAACGCTGCGACCACCGCGCATCCCCTCGCCCCGCCCGCGGGGAGAGGGCTGCGACGACCCCGTCGTCGGCGCGGCGAGGCGGCGGCCGACGGTGAGGGCGCGTCGAACGAGGAGCCTAACCCCGGCAACGCCCCCTCACCTCCGCTTCGGCTTCGCCTGCGCTTCCCGGCCACACGACGGGGTGCAGCCGGGCCTCTCCCCGCGCGCGGGGAGAGGGGACCCGCGCCTCCCCAAAATTGTTGGCGTGGGTGTCGCTGCCGAGGACCCCTTCTTCAGGCCGTATTCCGCGCCGCCCTGTCGTACTGCGCGAAGCTCCCGCCCTCGGCGACCAGCTTCTCCAGCAGGGAAGAGGGCGCGAATTCCGGCCCGTGCTCCGCCTCGAAGGTCTTCATCCGGTCGAGGATCTTGCCGAGGCCGATGCCGTCGGCCCAGTGCATCGGGCCGCCGGTGTAGACCGGCCAGCCGTAGCCGTTGATCCATACCGTATCGATGTCGGAGGCGCGCAAAGCCTTGCCCTCCTCGAGGATCTTCGCGCCCTCGTTCACCATCGGATAGAGGCAGCGCTCCAGGATCTCCTGGTCGGTGACGGTGCGGCGGGCGATGCCCTTGCGCTCGGAGACGTCGCGGATCACCGCCTCGACCGCATCCGAGGGCGAGGGCTTCCGGTTCTCGTCGTAATCGTAGAAGCCGCGGCCGGTCTTCTGCCCCCGGCGGTCCTGCTCGCACAGGATGTCGCGCACGCTCTCGCCCTTCGAGGTCTCCGCCGACCAGCCGATGTCGAGGCCGGCCAGATCGCTCATCGCGAACGGCCCCATCGGCAGGCCGACGCCCTCCACCACCCGGTCGACGTCCTGCGGCAGAGCGCCTTCGAGGATCAGCTTGTTCGCCTCGCGCTGGCGCTGCTCCAGCATGCGGTTGCCGACGAAGCCGTGGCAGACGCCGACCAGCACCGCGACCTTGCCGATGCGGCGCCCGAGCGCCATCGCGGTGGCGATCACGTCGGGCGCGGTCTCGGCGCCGCGCACCACCTCGAGCAGGCACATGACGTTGGCCGGCGAGAAGAAGTGCATCCCGATCACGTCCTGCGGCCGCCGGGTCATGCCGGCGATCACGTCGATGTCGAGGTAGGAGGTGTTGGAGGCGAGGATCGCGCCGGGCTTGGCGATGGCGTCGAGCGTCCGGAAGATCGTGCGCTTGAGGTCCATGTCCTCGAACGCCGCCTCGATGATCAGGTCGCAGCCGGCCAGGTCCGCGAAGTCGAGGCTGTCGGTCAGCAGCGCCATGCGGGTCTCGACGTCGGCGGCGGTGATGCGCCCCTTCTTCGCCGAGCCGTCGTAGTTCCGGCGGATCGTCTTCAGCCCACGCTCCAACGCCTCGGCCTTGGCCTCGACGATCGTCACCGGGATGCCGGCGTTGAGGAAGTTCATGCTGATGCCGCCGCCCATGGTCCCGGCGCCAATGATGCCGACGCGGGCGACCGGGCGGGTCGGGACGTCCTTGCCGAGGCCCGGGATCTTGGCGGCCTCACGCTCGGCGAAGAAGACGTGGCGCTGGGCGATCGACTGCGCGCCGTGCATCAGCCGCTCGAAGGTCTCGCGCTCGAAGACGATGCCCTCCGCGAACGGCCTGTTGCAGGCCGCCTCGACGCAGCGGATGCAGGCCTCGGGCGCCTCGAAGCCGCGGAACTTCTTGGCGTTCGCCTTGCGGAAGGCGTCGAACAGGGCGGGGTCGTCGCGCCCTTCCGCGATGCGGTCGTCGCGGTCGCGGATGCGGGGCGAGGCCTGTCCCTCGGCGAGGATGCGCTCGGCGAAGGCGGTCGCGTCGGCGACCAGCGTGTCCGCGCCGGTCAGCGCATCGAGCAAGCCCATCGCGTGCGCGGCCTTCGCGCCGACGGGCTGGCCCGAGGTGATGATCTCCAGGGCCTTCTGCGGGCCGACCACGCGGGGCAGGCGCTGCGTGCCGCCCGCGCCGGGGACGAGGCCGAGCTTCACCTCCGGCAGGCCGAGCTTCGCCGAGGGCGTCGCCACGCGGTGGTGGCAGGCCAGCGCCAGCTCGAGCCCGCCGCCGAGCGCCTGCCCGTGAATCGCCGCGACCACCGGCTTGAACGAGGTCTCGACGATGTCGAGCAGCTCGCCGAGCCCCATGCCGCGGGGCGGCTTGCCGAACTCGGTGATGTCGGCGCCGCCGGAGAACAGCTTGCCCGAGCCGGTGAGCACGATTGCCCCGACCTCCGCATCCGCCCCGGCTTCCGCGATCCGGTCGCGCAGGCCCTCGCGGACGGCCGCGCCGAGCGCGTTCACCGGCGGCGAGGCGAGCGTGATGACGGCGACGCGGCCGTCGCGGCGGAGGGTGGTCGGGGTGTCGGTCATGCTGGCTTCCTCATCGTGCGCCGCGTCCGGCCGGGTCCGGCCGTCGGCGGTTTTCGAGATCGGGGTTCGGTCGCACGGGCCGGCGTCAGCCCGCGACGATGCCGCGCGTCCGCAGGTCGGCGATATGCTTCGAATCGAGGCCGAGTTCCGCGAGCAGCGCGCGCGTGTGCTCGCCGAGGCCCGGCGGCGGCCGGCGCACCGGGGGACGGGCTCCGTCGAGGCGGTAGGGCGGCGCGAGGACGGGCGATCGTCCCGCATGCAGCATGTGCGCTTCGGCCGTCCGATCGGAACGGAACGCCTCGTGCAGGCCGGCGACCTCGCCGCAGGGAATGCCTGCGTCCCGGAGCGCTGCGATCAGCGTCGCCCGCGGGATGCGCGCGAGCTCGCGGTCGATCTCGGGCGCGAGCCGGTCGCGGTGGCGCGAGCGGCCGAGGTTGGTCGCGTAGTCCGGATCGGCCGCGAGGTCCTCCCGGCCGATCACCGTGCAGAAGCGGCGGTACTGGCCGTTGTTGCCGACGGTGATGACCAGGGGGCCGTCGGCCGCCTCGAACACGCCGTAGGGCACGATCGCCGGATGCGCGTTGCCGACCCGCTCGGGATCGCGCCCGAGCGCGAGCGCCGCGAGGCCGACATAGGAGGTCAGGCTGAGGCCGGAATCGTAGAGCGCCATCTCGACGTGGCGGCCGCGCCCGGTGCGGTGGCGCTGAAGGAGCGCCGCGAGCACCGCCTGGGCCGCATACTGGCCGGTGAACAGATCGACCGCCGCGACGCCGAACTTCAGCGGAGGCTCGTCCGGGCGGCCGTTCAGCGCCATGAGACCCGCCTCGCCCTGCACCACGAGGTCGTAGCCCGGGCGTTCCGCCTCCGGCCCGTCGCCGACGTAGCCGGCGACCGAGCAGTAGATCAGCCCCGGGTTCTCCGCCGACAGGCGGTCGTAGCCGAGCCCGAGCCTGTCGGCGCCGCCCCGCTTGAAGTTCTGGATCAGCACGTCGCAGCCGGCCGCGATCCTTCGTGCCAGCGCCGCACCCTCCTCGGACGCCAGGTCGAGGCCGAGCGAGCGCTTGTTGCGGTTCACGCTGTCGAAATACGTCGTGTTGCCGGGGCTCGTGGCGACGCCCCAGTCGCGGGTGTCGTCGCCGCGGGTCGGATGCTCGACCTTGATCACGTCGGCGCCGAGGTCGCCCAGCACCTGCCCGCACCAGGGCCCGGCGAGCACCCGCGACAGGTCGAGGACGCGGATGCCCGCCAGCGGCAGGTCCGGTTCCGTCGTCGGCTCCATCGGCTCCTCCTGGCCCCGTATCCGGCACGTCTGCGGCGCCGCTCGACACCGGTCCGCCCATTCCGTTTTCGAAAAACCGGTATGTTCGGTTGACACCGCCCGGCATCGGCATAGATCGAATTTCGCAATCATGGAACAGCGGCCCGCACGAGGCCGCGTCTGGGAGGTTGGCGTGTCGCATCAGGCGATCCGGGAGACCGAGCCGACGGCGGAGCCGCGGGCACAGGCCTGGGCGCGCCATTTCCCGAATGCCTGCGACTGGGACGGCCCGGTCGAGATCGGCACCATCCCGGACCTGCTGGCGGCGGGCGTCGCCGCGGCGAAGGGCCCGGCCTTCGATTTCCGCGGACGCGCGATCGGCTTTCCCGAATTCGCCGACCACGTCGAGGCGGTCGCCGCCGGCCTGATCGATCGCGGGCTGACGCCCGACGCCACGATCGGCCTCCACCTGCCGAACACCCCGTTCCACCCGGTCGCCTTCTTCGCGGCGGCTCGGGCCGGCCTGCGGGTGGTGCACCTGTCCGGTCTCGATGCGCCGCGCGAGCTCGCGCACAAGCTCGGCACCACCCGCGCGCGCGTCCTCGTCACCACCAACCTCCCGGGCTTCCTGCCGGTGGCGCTGAAGCTCTTCGACGAGGGCGCCGTCGATACCCTGCTCGTCGGCGACGACGCGGAATGGGGCGCCTCGACGGTGTCCGAGCCGCTGCCGATCCCCGAGCGCCCGGGCGTCGTGACCCTGTCGGCCCTGCGCCGGGCACCGCGTCCGGCGGCCTGGCCGCAGCGCAAGCCCTCCGACGTGATGCTGCTGCAGTTCACCGGCGGCACCACCGGGCTGCCGAAGGCGGCGATGCTGACCCACGGCAACCTGACGGCTTCCGTCTCGATGTACCGGCTCTGGACCGACGACGGGGACGAGGGCGAGGCCTCGGCCCGCACCGTCTGCGTGCTGCCGCTCTTCCACATCTACGCGCTGACGACGGTGCTGCTGCGCGGCATCCGCGGCGGCACCCAGATCCTGCTGCGCCAGCGCTTCGACCTGGACGAGATCATCGCCGACATCGAGGTCCGCCGCGCCACGGCGCTGCCGGGCGTGCCGACGATGTGGTTCGCGCTGCTGAACCGCCCCGGCATCGAGGCGGTGGACTTCTCGTCGCTGCGGTCGTGCATGAGTGGCGGCGCGCCCCTGCCCTTCGACGTGATGAGCCGCCTCAGCCGGCTGATGGGCGTGAACCTCGCCGTCGGCTGGGGCATGACCGAGACCGCGCCGGCGGGCACCCGCCTGCCGCGGGCGGGGGAGCGCCGCCCCGGCGTGATCGGCATTCCGCTGAAGGGCGTCGACATGCGCGTCGTCTCCCTCGACGAACCGTCGGTGGAGGTGCCGACGGGCGAGACCGGCGAGATCGCGATCCGCGGGCCGAACGTCTTCGTCGGCTACTTCGAGCAACCCGACGCCACCGCGGACGCGTTCCGCGACGGCTGGTTCCTCACCGGGGACATCGGGCGGGTGGACGAGAACGGCCTGTTCGACCTGGTCGACCGGCGCAAGAACATGATCATCTCCGGCGGCTACAACGTCTATCCGGTGCAGATCGAGAGCGCGATCTACGAGCACCCGGCCGTCGCCGAGACGATCGTCATCGGCGTGCCCTGCGCGTACCGCGGGCAGGCGGCCAAGGCCTTCGTCACCCTGAAGCCCGGCGCCGAGCGCTTCAGCCTCGAGGCGCTCAACGACTTTCTCGGCAGCCGCATCGGCCGCCACGAGATCCCGCGGGCGCTCGAGTTCCGGGACGCCCTGCCCCGCAGCCCGGCGGGCAAGCTGCTCGCCAGCGTGCTCGTCGCCGAAGAGCGCGCGAAGACCGGAGCCGACCCCGCATGACCGACGCCGTCATCGTCTCGACCGCCCGCACGCCGATCGGCAAGGCGTTCCGCGGCGCGCTGAACCGCACCGACGGCGCCGATCTCGGCGCGCACGCGATCCGCGCCGCGGTCGAGCGCGCGCGCGTCGAGCCGAGCGAGGTCGAGGAGGTGGTCCTCGGCTGCGGCTACCCGGAGAACGCCACGGGCGGCAACGTCGCGCGGCACGCGAGCCTCGTCGCCGGCATCCCGGTCGGGTCGGCCGGCGTGACCGTGTCGCGGTTCTGCGCCTCGGGCCTGGAGGCGATCGCCAGCGCCGCCCGCCGCGTCATCCTCGACGGCGTCCCTGTGGCGGTGGCCGGGGGCCTCGAATCGATCAGCCTTGTGCAGCCGAAGGTGCAGAAGGAGCTGACCCGGAACGATTGGCTGCTGGCGCACCTGCCGGCGATCTACATGCCGATGATCGAGACCGCCGACATCGTCGCCGGGCGCTACGGCATCTCGCGCGAGGCGCAGGATGCGTTCGCGCTCGAAAGCCAGCGCCGCACCGCGGCGGCGCAGGAGCGGGGCCTGTTCGACGACGAGATCGTGCCGATCTCCGCAATGATGTTGGTCACCGACAAGGCCACGGGCGAGACCCGCACCGTCGAGACCCGGCTCGCCAAGGACGAGGGCAACCGCCCCGACACGACGCTGGAAGGCTTGGCCAAGCTCAAGCCCGTGCGCGGCGAGCACGCGTTCGTCACCGCCGGCAACGCCAGCCAGCTCTCGGACGGCGCGTCCGCCTGCGTGGTGATGTCGGGGGCGGAGGCGGCGCGGCGCGGTTTGGCCCCGCTCGGCAGCTTCCGCGGGTTCGCCTCGGCCGGCTGCGGCCCCGACGAGATGGGCATCGGCCCGGTCTTCGCCGTGCCGCGCCTGCTGGAACGCCACGGGCTCAAGGTCGCCGACATCGACCTGTGGGAGCTGAACGAGGCCTTCGCCAGCCAGTCGCTCTATTGCCGCGACACGCTCGGGATCGATCCCGAGCGGGTCAACGTCAACGGCGGCGCGATCAGCGTCGGCCACCCCTTCGGCATGAGCGGCGCCCGCCTCGTCGGCCACGCCCTGCTCGAGGGCCGCCGGCGCAAGGCGCGCTACGCCGTCGTCACCATGTGCGTGGCCGGCGGCATGGGCTGCGCCGGCCTCTTCGAGATCGCCGCCTAGCGATCCGCGACGATCAGGAGACACCGATGGACCTGCGCTACACCGCCGACGAGATCGCGTTCCGCGACGAGGTCCGCAGCTTCTGCCGCGAGAAGATCCCGGCCGAGATCCGGCGCAAGGTCTCGGAAGGCCGCGGCCTGGGCAAGGACGACGTCGTCACGTCCCAGCGCATCCTGAACGCGCGCGGCTGGGCCGTGCCGCACTGGCCCAAGGAATGGGGCGGCCAGGATTGGACGCCGATCCAGCGCTACATCTACACCGAGGAGCTGCTGCAGGCGGCGGTGCCGCTGCCGCAGCAGTTCAACTGCTACATGTTCGGCCCGGTGCTCGCGACCTTCGGCAACCAGGAGCAGAAGCAGCGCTTCCTCGCGCGGGCGGCCAATCTCGACGATTGGTGGTGCCAGGGCTTCTCCGAGCCCGGCGCCGGCTCCGACCTCGCCTCGCTCAAGACCAAGGCGGTGCGGGACGGCGACCACTACGTCGTCGACGGGCAGAAGACCTGGACGACGCTGGGCCAGCATGCCGACTGGATCTTCTGCCTCGTGCGCACCGACATGGAGGCGAAGAAGCAGCGCGGCATTTCCTTCCTCGTGATGGACATGACGTCGCCCGGCATCACCGTGCGCCCGATCATCACCCTGGAGGGGCGCCACGAGGTCAACGAGGTGTTCTTCGATTCCGTGCGCGTGCCGGTCGAGAACCTGATCGGCGAGGAGAACAGGGGCTGGGACTACGCGAAATTTCTGCTTGCCAACGAGCGCACCGGCATCGCCCGCATCGGCCTGACCAAGGAGCGCATCCAGCGCATCAAGCGCCTCGCCAAGGAGATGCCCTCCGGCGCCGGCTCGATGTGGGACGACGGCGATTTCCGCGGACGGGTCGCCGAGGTCGAGATCGAGCTGAAGGCGCTGGAGATCACCCAGATGCGGGTCGCGGCCAAGCAGGGCCGCGCCGATTCGGTGCAGCCCGACCCGGCCTCCTCGCTCCTGAAGATCCGCGGCTCGCAGCTGCAGCAGGCGGCGACCGAGCTGCTGGTGGAGCTCGCCGGCCCGTTCTCGCTCGCCGCGCCCCAGCGCGGCGCCGGCGCCAACAACCCGCCCGGCGGCTTCGACTGGGTCGACGCGGCCGCGCCGAGCTACTTCAACAACCGCAAGGTCTCGATCTACGGCGGCTCGAACGAGATCCAGCACAACGTCATTGCCAAGGGCATCTTGGGCTTGTGAGACCTCCCGCAGGACGCACTGCGCCGCCCTCTCCCGTTCAGGAGAGGGTTGGGGAGAGGGATGCGACGTCGCCGGAAACACCTGGAGCCCTCACCCTGCCCTCTCCCGCACGGGAGAGGGGACCCGCGTTTCTCTCGGAAGCCTCTTTGCGGCTTCGAACGGATGACACCATGGACTTCGATTTCAGCGGCGAGCAGAACCTGTTGCGCGACAGCGTCGAGCGCTTCTGCGCCGACGGCTACCCGTCGCTGGAGGCGCGCCAGGCCCGGACCCGCGAGCCTCTGGGGTTCTCCGAGCCGAGCTGGGGCAAGCTCGCCGAGCTCGGCGTCTGCGGCCTGCCCTTCTCCGAGGAGGATGGCGGGTTCGGCGGCGGCGCCGTCGAGACGATGATCGTGATGGAGGCGATCGGCCGGAACCTCGCGGTCGAGCCGTTCTTCGCCAGCGGCGTTCTCGGCTCCACTGCGATCCGGCTCGGCGCCGATTCGGCCCAGAAGGCGCGCTGGCTCCCTGGGATCGTGGAGGGTTCGACCCGCCTCGCCCTCTCCCAGACCGAGCGGCAGTCCCGCTACGACCTTCACGATGTCGCGACCAGGGCCCGCCGGGACGGCTCGGGTTTCGTGCTCGACGGGCAGAAGAGCGTCGTGCTGAACGCCGATTCCGCCGGCTTGATCGTCGTCAGCGCCCGGGTCTCGGGCGAGCGCCGCGACCCGCACGGGATCGGCCTGTTCGTGGTGCCGGCCGATGCGCCGGGCGTCACCATCGAGGCCTATCCGACCCAGGATGGCGGCCGGGCCGCGGAGGTGACCTTCGCCGGCGTGACCGTCGATGGCGGCGACGTGCTCGGCGATCCCGAGGGCGGCCTGCCGCTGCTGGTGCGCGTCGCCGAGCACGGGATCGCGGCGCTGGCGGCCGAGGCCCTCGGCTCGATGTCGGCGCTGCATGCGCTGACCGTCGATTACCTCAAGACGCGCAAGCAGTTCGGCGTCACGGTCGGCAGCTTCCAGGCGCTGCAGCACCGGGCGGTCGACATGCTGATCGCCCTCGAGCAGGCGCGCTCCATGGCGATCTACGGGGCGATGATGGTCGAGGCCGGTGACGCGGCCGAGCGTGCCGCCGCCCTGTCGGCGGTGAAGGTGCAGGTCAACAAGGCGTGCCGCTTCCTCGGCCAGGAGGCCGTCCAGCTCCACGGCGGCATCGGCATGACCATGGAGTACATCGGCGCGCACCACTTCAAGCGCCTGGCGATGATCGAGTACCAGCTCGGCGACACGCCCTACCACCTGCGCCGCGTCGCCGACGACGGCGGCCTGATCGCGGCCTGACGCGATCCGAGGACCCGGGCACGCGCTAATCGGCAGCCGCGTGGATCCCCATGAACAGCGGGCGCACGAAGATCTCGGCCGCATCGGCGCCGGCGACGTCGCACCAGCGGTCGAGGTCGGAGGCGGCGTCGATCATGCTGCTCACGACCTGCGCGGCGATCGACGGGTCGACGGCGCGGATCGAGCCGTCGGCGATGCCGTCGCCGATCGGGAAGGCCAGGCGCTCCCACAGGCGGCGCATGGTCAGCGGGATCTCGGCGCGCAGGGTGTCCGGCAGGGCGCCGACGGCGGTGCAGCGCAGGAGCGGCCCGCCCTCGGAGACCTGGTGGCGCATCAGCGCGCGGGCGCAGGCGGTGATCCGCGCCCAGCCGGTGCCGCCGGCCGCCTCGGCCGCCTCCTGCTCCCGGCGCAGGATGGCGAAGGTGCGCGCGAAGCACTGGGCGATCAGGTCGTCCTTGTTGTCGTTGTGGTGATAGAACGAGCCCTTGGTGACGCTGAGCCGCGCCGAGATCTTCTCCACCGAGGCGCCGCGATAGCCTTCCTCGTTGATCAGCGCCGTCGCCGCCCGCAGGAACGGCTCGGTCGGGTCGCCCTGGGCCGTGATCGGGTCCGGTGCGTCGCCGCTCCAGCGGCTCTCCGGGCTGGCCAGGCCGTGCAGCAGGAGATCGGCGATCCGCGCCCCGACGCGGGGGTAATCCGCCGCCTCGTAGCGGTCGATCCAGGCGCGGACCGTGTGCACCACCGAGACGACGAGGTGCGTCCGTGCCCGCAACGCGTCGCGGTCGAGGCCCGGGAAGGCGGCCTCGGGGAAGAACGCGGCGCGCGCCTGCCGGAAGAAGGCGTTGTAGGCGGCGTAGACCGCCGCGCTCTGCGGCTCGGGCAGCGCGCGCATGTCGGTCAGCCGGACCTGAGGCGCCCGCGCCCCGATCTCGATCGCCGCGAGGTCGCGGAAGTAGGCGGCCAGGAACGCGGAGAGGCGCTCTGCCGGGTCGGCGAGCGCCGCCGTCTCGGCGAGCAGCGCCTCGTGCCACGCGATCGTGCTGACGTAGCAGGCGGCCGCGAGGTCCTCCTTGCGGCGGTAATAGTAGGTGATGCTGTTGGGCATCAGCCCGACGCTGCCGCCGACGTCGTTGAGCGCCGTGCCGCGGATGCCGCGGGCATTGAAGTGCCGTGCCGCCGCATCGAGGATCGCCCCGCGCTTGAGGGCATAGCGTTTGGTCTGCCCGGCCGCGGGCCTGCCTCCGTCGATCATCTCAGCGGTTGAGCATGGCGGCGCACGAACTGACAAGCGCCGCGCCGTCAAACGTGGTACTGCGAAGACACAGGCCGACGGCTTCGTACTTTTAGACGGTTGCGGTGGGTGCGCGCCCGTCTGATCCTGACCGCATGATGATGCAGCACGAAGCGGCGTATCAGCCCCATCCCGAAGCCGCGACCGCCCGCCTGTCGGGCCGGTCGCGCACGAGTGCCCGCCCCATGCTGTACGACGCGTTCGAGATGCAGTGCGACCTGGCCCAGCAGACGCGGGCCTGGGGGCGCGTGCTGCACGATGCGGTCTCGCCCTGGACCGCCTTCGGCGATCCGGTGAACTGGATGTCGGCCGGCGCCCGCATGATGATGCGCGCCGGACTGACCTTCGTGCGCCCGTCCTTCGGCATCGAGGCGGTGACGGTCGGCAACCGCGAGGTCTCGGTGGTCGAGGAGCCGGTCCTCGTCACGCCGTTCGGCACCCTGCTGCGCTTTCGCAAGGACATCGATTCCGAGCAGCCGAAGGTGCTGGTCGTGGCCCCGCTCTCGGGCCATTTCGCGACGCTGCTGCGCAGCACGGTGAAGACCCTGCTGCCCGACCACGACGTCTACATCACCGACTGGCACAACGCCCGCGACGTGCCGCTCTCGGACGGCGCGTTCGGGTTCGACGACTATGTCGGCCACCTCGTGCAGTTCCTCGGGGCGATGGGCGGCCCCGCGCACGTGCTTGCGGTCTGCCAGCCGACCGTCCAGGCGCTCGCCGCCGCCGCGGTGATGGCGGAATCGAAGGATGCGGCCACGCCCCGCAGCATGACGCTGATGGCCGGCCCGGTGGATTGCCGGATCAGCCCGACCTCGGTGAACGCGCTCGCCACCTCGAAGCCGATCGAGTGGTTCGAGAAGAACTTGATCGCCACCGTGCCGCGGCGCCACAAGGGCGCCGGCCGCCGGGTCTATCCCGGCTTCGTCCAGGTCTCGGCCTTCGTCTCGATGAACACCAAGCGCCACGTCCAGGGCCATGCGGACCTGTTCTGGCACATGGCCAACGGCGAGGTCGAGAAGGCCGACGCGATCGCCGGGTTCTACGACGAGTACTTCGCCGTGCTCGACCTCGCGGCGGAGTTCTACATCGAGACCGTGAAGACGGTGTTCCAGGACTACACCCTGGCCAAGAACGAGCTGACCTATCGCGGCAACCGGATCGACATGCGCGCGATCCGCAAGACCGCGCTGATGACGGTCGAGGGCGAGCGCGACGACATCTGCGCCGTCGGCCAGACCATGGCGGCGCACGACCTCTGTACCGGCCTGCCCCCGCACATGCGCAGCCACCACCTCCAGGCCGGCGTCGGCCATTACGGGGTGTTCTCGGGCCGCAAGTGGGAGGGGCAGACCTACCCGCTGGTGCGCAACTTCATCCAGTCGCACAACTGAGGACAGCCGCCCCGCCCTGAGCGGATTTGACCCGCACGCGCACGATGCGCACCATGCTAGCTTGCCTGCACGAACGTGCTGGTTCGAGGGCGGCGAGGCGATTGCGGGCGTGAGCAGTAACGATCCGAAGCGATCCGGCACCGCCGCACGGCTCGACCGGCTGGTGACGCGCTCCAACGCCGCCGGCCTGTGGGAGCGGGCCTGGCCGGTGCTGTGGCGCGGCCTCGGCGTCGTCCTGGCCTTCCTCGCCGTCTCCTGGCTCGGCCTTTGGCTCGATCTCTCCGCCACCTGGCGCATCGTCGGCCTCGTCGCCTTCGGTGCCGCGCTGGTCACCGTGCTCGCCCCGCTCGCTCGGCTGCGCCGGTCGGACCGGCGCGCCGCGCTCGCCCGCATCGACCGCGAGGCGGCGGCGCGCGACGCGACGCTGGTTCACGCCCCGGCCTCGACGATCGAGGACACGCTCGCCGTCGGCACCACCGATCCCGATACGCGGGCGCTCTGGGCCCTGCATCAGGCGCGCGCGGCGAGCGCCGTCGCGATGCTGCGCGTCGGCCGGCCGCGGCCCGGCATGCCGCGCCACGACCCGTTCGCGCTGCGCGCCGGCCTCGTGGTCGCGGCGGTGGCGAGCCTGTTCGTCGCCGGCCCGGAATGGCGCGAGCGCCTCGGCAGCGCCTTCGACTGGCGCGAAGCCGTTTCGGCCGGCCCGAACTACCGCATCGACGGCTGGATCGACCCGCCGCTCTACACCCGGCTTCCGCCGCTCGCGGTCGCGATGTCTGGCGGCGAGCAGCGCCTGCGCGTGCCGGTGAATTCACAGCTGATCGTGCGCATCGCCGGCGAGAGCCCGGCGCAGATTGTGCTGACGCCGAATGCCGGGCTCAAGGCCGTGCCCGGCAAGGAGCCGCGACCCGACCTGCGCGAGGACCGATTCCAGATCGTCGGGCCGACGGCCGAGCTCACCATCGCCGCGCCGGGGCACACCCAGCGCCTGATCGTCGAGGCGATCCCCGACACCCCGCCCGAGGTCCACGCGGTCGGCGGCCCGGAGGTGAACGGGCGTGGCACCTTCAACCTGAGCTACCGCGCCAAGGACGATTACGGCATCGCCTCGGCCGAGGGGATCGTCGAGCCGCTGGAGGGGACGCGCTCGCTTGTGCCGCCGCCGCGCATCGCCCTGGCGCTGCCGGGCGATGCGAGCGGCGAGACCGACACCAAGACGCTCGTGGACCTGACCGACAACCCATGGTCGGGCGCGAAGGTGCGCTTCACCTATCTCGTCAAGGACGAGGCCGGCCAGGAGGGCCGCACGCCGACGATCGAGATGGTGCTGCCCGCCCGCCCCTTCCGCGATCCGCTGGCGCGGGCGCTGGCCGAGGAGCGCCGTCGCCTCGTGGTGACGCCGGACGAGGGCCGCGCCCGCGTGCAGATGGCGCTCGACGGACTGCTCGTCGCGCCCGAGATGTTCACGCCGCAGCCGGGGGTGTTCCTCGGCCTGAAGACCGCGGCGCGGCGCCTGCGGACGGCCGGCAACGATGCCGCGCTCACCGAGGTCGCGGACCTGCTTTGGGAGATGGCCCTCAAGATCGAGGACGGCGACCTTTCCGACGCCGAGAAGAAGCTCCGGCAGGCGCAGGACCGGCTCAAGGAGGCGATCGAGAAGAACGCGCCCGACGACGAGATCCAGCGCCTGACCCAGGACCTCAAGCAGGCCCTCGACAAGTTCATGAAGCAGCTGGCCGAGAAGCAGAGCAAGCAGCCGCGCGAGCAGGGCTCGCGCGACAAGCAGGGCCAGCCATCGAAGAGCGTGACGCCGGACGACCTCGACAAGATGCTCAAAGACATGGCCGAGGCGATGAAGCGCGGCGACACGGCCGAGGCGCAGCGCCTGATGGAGCAGCTGCGCAACATCCTGGAGAACCTGCAGAGCGCCGAGCAGGGCGGCAAGTCCGACCCGACCGCCCGCGAGATGCAGAAGCAGATGAAAGAGCTCGACCAGATGGCCCGCGAGCAGCAGGGCCTGCGCGACGAGACCTTCAAGGAAGGCCAGGAGAAGCCCGGCGGCGAGCAGGGCCAGCGTCCGCCGAGCCGCGGTCAGCCGGGGCAGAAGCCCGGGCAGAAGGGGCAGCAGAGCCCCGGCCAGCAGGGCCAGGGCCAGCAAGGTCAAGGCGAGCAGGGGCAGCAGGGCCAGGGTCAGCAAGGTAAGGGCGGGCAAGGCCAGCAGGGCGGCGTCGGCGAGCGCCAGCAGGCGCTGCGCCAGCGCCTGCAGGACCTGCAGAACCGCATGAAGGAGAACGGCATGAAGGGCGAGGAAGGCCTTTCGGATGCCGAGGATGCGATGCGCGAGGCCGAGAACGCGCTGAAGGACGGCCAGGACGGCGACGCGGTCGACGCGCAGGGCCGCGCCCTCGACGGGCTCAAGCGCGGTGCCGACGGCATGCAGCAGCAGATGCAGGAATCGGCCGAAGCCGAGGGCGAGGGCCAGGGCGACAAGCCCGACGGCGAGCAGCCCGGCCACCAGGGACAGGCCGGTGCCAAGGACGACGACCCGCTCGGCCGCCCGACCCGCGGGCGCGACATGAGCGACGGCCGCGTGCGCGTGCCGACCGCCGACGAATCGGCGGTGCAACGGGCGCGCCGGATCATGGAGGAGCTGCGGCGCAAGCTCGGCGACCCGACTCGCTCGCAGGAGGAGCTCGACTACTTCGAGCGCCTGCTGCGCCGGAACTGAGCCGAGGCGCGTCCCGCGTCGCATCGCCCCTGCCGTTCGCCCGGCGAAGCGCCTACAAGGGCGGAATCGCTCGCAGTCGAGATCGTCCGTCCATGTCCGGCAACTCCGTCGTCCTCGTCGCCTGCCTCGCGGTCGCGGTCATCCTCCTCCTCGGCCTCGCCAACATGATGCGCGGGGGCGACGCCAACCTGTCCCAGCGCCTGATGCGCCTGCGCGTGCTGCTGCAGTTCGTGGCGATTCTGGTGATCATGGGCGTGGCCTGGTGGCGCTCGGCCTGATGGATCGGGGCGGCCCGGGACTGTGACCGCCGGGCCGCACCGGGGCGCATTCGAGCGCGGGCCGGATGAAACGGCGCCCCCGGCAGGCCGGCCCATGCTAGGAATTCCGGGTTCAACCGGATCCGCCCCGCATGAAGTCCTCCTCGCATCGTCTCGTCGCCGGCGCTCTCGCCCTCGCGATCGCCTCGCCCGTCGCGGCAGCCGATCTCGGGTACGCGCCGCGGCCCGCGGCCTACGCGCCGCCGGTGCAGCCCCTCAGCATCGTCTCGGAAGTCCGGATCGGCGGAGCCGTGCAGGATCCCGGCAGCGCCGAGGGCAAGCTCCCGGGCTTCGAGAAGCAGAACGTCAACGGCGAGATCCTGTTCTCGAAGCCGCTGGTGAGCGCCGATCCGTTCTGGCAGGCCTTCGTGCCGCGCCCGACGGTGGGCGGCAGCTACAACACCGGCGGCCGGACCAGCTACGCCTATCTCGGCGCGACCTGGTCGGTCGACCTCTTCCCCGAGACCTTCGACCGCCGCGTCTTCATCGACGGCTTCTTCGGCGGCGCCGCGCATAACGGCTATACCGGCCCGAAGGCGCTCGCCCCGTACGGCTTCAACTCGCTCGGCTGCTCGCCGCTGTTCCGCGAGGCCGCGGCGCTCGGCTTCCGCATCACCGAGCATTGGAGCATCATGGCGACCGTCGAACACATGTCGAATGCCGGCCTGTGCGGCGAGAACCGCGGCCTGACCAACTTCGGCGGCAAGCTCGGCTACACCTTCTGATCTGCAAGCTCGGCTATATCTTCTGATCTGAAAGCGTCGGCGCACCCGTGGTCACCCTCAACCGCATCTACACCCGCACCGGCGACAAGGGCACCACCGCCCTGGCCGACGGCCAGCGCCGGTCGAAGGCGGACCTGCGGGTCGAGACCTACGGCACCGTCGACGAGACCAACGCCTGCGTCGGCCTCGCCCGCCAGCACGCCGAGCCGCGCATCGACGCGATGCTCGGCGCGATCCAGAACGACCTGTTCGATCTCGGGGCCGACCTTGCGACGCCCCCGAGCGACGCGCCGCCGGCCTACGAGCCCCTGCGGATCGTCGCCTCGCAGGTGGCGCGGCTCGAAGCCGACATCGACGCGCTTAACGCCAACATCGCGCCGCTGAAGTCCTTCGTGCTGCCCGGCGGCTCGCCGGCCGCCGCCGCGCTCCACCTCGCCCGCACCGTCAGCCGCCGGGCCGAGCGGCTCGCCGTCGCGCTTGCGGCGACCGAGGGCGAGATCGTCTCGCCCGAGGCGCTGAAGTACCTCAACCGCCTGTCGGACTTCCTGTTCGTGGCGAGCCGCGCGGCCAACGCCGACGGCGCCGACGACGTGCTCTGGGTGCCCGGCAAGAACCGCTAGGGCGGGCCCGGGCCGATCCGCGCCCGCCGCCGTACCGCAGATCCGAATTCCCTTCGCCGACCGTCCGCGGCTTTTCGAAAGCGCGTGCGCGCGCCGCGTTGACAAGGCGGAAATGTGGCCGTTACGGTCCGCGCCCTGTGCGAGCCGCCTGCGAAGGCGCTCCGAAATTCGCCGATCACAACAATCCGGCCGCGGAGGAAGTAGACCGCCATGAAGGTTCTGGTGCCCGTCAAGCGGGTCGTCGATTACAACGTCAAGATCCGCGTCAAGGCCGACGGCTCCGGGGTCGAGCTCGCCAACGTCAAGATGTCGATGAACCCCTTCGACGAGATCGCCGTCGAGGAGGCGATCCGCCTGAAGGAGAAGGGCAAGGTCACCGAGATCGTGGCAGTGTCGATCGGCCCGCAGCAGGCCCAGGAGACGCTTCGCACCGCGCTCGCCATGGGCGCCGACCGCGCGATCCTGGTGAAGACCGACACGGTCTGCGAGCCGCTGGCAGTGGCCAAGATCCTGAAGGCGATCGTCGAGAAGGAGAACCCGGAGCTGGTGATCCTCGGCAAGCAGGCGATCGACGACGATTCGAACCAGACCGGCCAGATGCTCGCGGCGCTGCTCGGCTGGCCGCAGGGCACCTTCGCCTTCAAGATCGAGGCCGGCGAGGGCAGCCTCGACGTGACCCGCGAGGTCGACGGGGGCCTGCAGACGGTGTCGCTCAAGCTCCCGGCGATCGTCACGACCGACCTGCGCCTCAACGAGCCGCGCTACGCCTCGCTGCCCAACATCATGAAGGCGAAGAAGAAGCCGCTCGAGGAGATGGCGCCCGACGCCCTCGGCATCGACGTCACCCCGAAGCTAAAGGTCCTCAAGACCGCCGAGCCGCCGGGCCGCTCGGCCGGCATCAAGGTCGGCTCGGCCGCGGAGCTCGTGCAGAAGCTGAAGACCGAGGCCAACGTCATCTAGTCCCGCAGCGCGCGCTCCCGCATCCGGTCGAGCGCGCGCCTCATCCGAGATCCGAGGTTTGAACCGATGACCACCCTCCTCCTCGTCGAGCACGGCCAGTCCGAGATCAAGGACGGCACCTTGAAGGCGCTCACCGCCGCCAAGCAGCTCGGCGCCCCCATCCACGCCCTCGTCGTCGGCGCCGGCAGCCGGGCCGCCGCCGACGCGGCGGCCAAGCTCGACGGCGTCGACAAGGTGCTGCTGGCCGAGGACGCGGCCTACGACCACGACCTCGCCGAGCCGGTCGCCGCGCTGATCGTCGCGATCGCGGAGCCCTACGACGCGATCGTGTGCTCGGCGACCACCACCGGCAAGAACATCCTGCCGCGCGTCGCCGCCCTGCTCGACGTCGCGCAGATCTCCGACATCATGGCGGTCGTGTCGCCCGACACGTTTGAGCGCCCGATCTATGCCGGCAACGCGATCCAGACCGTCCAGGCCGGCGCCGGCAAGAAGGTGATCACCGTCCGCACCGCCGCCTTCAAGGCCACCGGCGAGGGCGGAGCGGCGGCCCCCGTCGAGGCGGTGACGGCGGCGGCGCCCCCTGCCGGCGGCTCGACCTTCAAGGGCGAGGAGATCGCCAAGTCCGACCGGCCGGAGCTGGCGGCGGCCAAGAGCATCGTCTCCGGCGGTCGCTCGCTCGGCTCGGCCGACAAGTTCAAGGAGCTGATCGAGCCGCTGGCCGACTCGCTCGGCGCCGCCGTCGGCGCCTCCCGCGCCGCGGTCGATGCCGGCTACGCCCCCAACGACTGGCAGGTCGGCCAGACCGGCAAGGTGGTCGCGCCCGACCTCTACGTCGCCGTCGGCATCTCCGGCGCGATCCAGCACCTGGCCGGCATGAAGGATTCGAAGGTCATCGTCGCGATCAACAAGGACGAGGACGCGCCGATCTTCCAGGTGGCGGATTACGGGCTCGTCGGCGACCTGTTCCAGATCGTGCCGGAACTGCAGGCCGAGATCGGCAAGGCCAAGGGCAACTGAAGTCGTTCGTCGCGATCCGAAGGTCGTCGGATCGGGTCACCCGGTCGAACCCGTCGCGCGATCGCGTGCGCGACGGGTTCCACTTGGGCCGACGAAGGGTCTAAAAGAAACGCCGCACAGTCCTTCCAGCTTTCGCGTCGGATGGTGGGCCGTGCGGCGTAGGGCAGCTCGACAACCGCTTCGGTCGTCGGCGTCGGGGGCATGGATCGACAGATGGGCATCGATATCAAGCGGGTCGGCATCATCGGTGCCGGGCAGATGGGGAGCGGCATCGCTCACGTCTGCGCAGCGGCCGGCCTCGACGTTCTGCTGAACGACCGCGATCCCGACCGCCTGAACGCCGGCCTCGCCAACATCGACGGCAACCTCGCTCGCCAGGTCTCGAAGGGCACGATGGACGAGGGGCAGCGCCGCGAGGTCCGCGAGCGCATCGTCGCCGCCCGCAGCTACGACGACCTCGGCCCCTGCGACCTCGTCATCGAGGCCGCCACCGAGAACGAGGCGACCAAGCGGCAGATCTTCTCGACGCTGTGCACGTCGCTGCGGCCCGATGCGCTGATCGCCACCAACACGTCCTCGATCTCGATCACCCGGCTCGCCGCCTCGACCGACCGGCCGGAGCGCTTCATCGGCATCCACTTCATGAACCCGGTGCCGGTGATGCAGCTCGTCGAGCTGATCCGCGGCATCGCCACGGAGGACCCGACCTACGAGTCGGCCAAGGCGTTCATCGCAAAGCTCGGCAAGACCTCGACGATGTCGGAGGATTTTCCGGCCTTCATCGTCAACCGCATCCTGCTGCCGATGATCAATGAGGCGATCTACACGCTCTACGAGGGCGTCGGCTCGGTCGAATCGATCGACACCGCGATGCGGCTCGGCGCGAACCACCCGATGGGCCCGCTGCAGCTCGCCGACTTCATCGGCCTCGATACCTGCCTGTCGGTAATGCAGGTGCTCTACGAGGGTCTGGCGGATTCGAAGTACCGGCCGTGCCCGCTGCTGGTGAAGTACGTCGAGGCCGGCTGGCTCGGCCGCAAGGTCAAGCGCGGCTTCTACGATTATCGCGGCGAGACGCCGGTCCCGACCCGCTGAGCGCGGGCCGGGTCGCTTTCATCGCCTACTTGGGCTGGTTGCCGTTGGCGCTCGGCTGGGCCGGCTGCGGGTAGGTCGGGTTGCCGGCCGGAACGGCGCCGGTGTTGCTCGACGCCGGCGCGTTGCTCGAGCCCGTCACCGACCCGGTGATCTCCTTGCGCGACGCGTCCTGGCTCTGGCTGGCATAGTCCTTCGGCGCGTTGGCTCCGTTCCACGTCAGCAGGCCGATCGTGGCGACCGCGAGCAGCACGAGGCTGCCGACCAGCACCCACAGCACCGACTTGCCGCGCTCGCCCTGGCGCGCGTTCTGATTGGGAAGCTTCTCGACCATTCCAAGGACCTCACCGATACGCCGTCAGGGCGTCGCCGCGTGCCGAAGGGCGGCACGCGTTCTCGACCCGGCAAACGCCGGTCCGTCGCCGGGGGTTCCTCCCGATACGGCCGCGCTCGGCCTCAGCGGCCGGTGACGAGCAGGATCTTGCCGAGGTGGGCGCTCGACTCCATCAGAGCATGCGCCTTCTGCGCCTCTTCCAGGGGGAAGGTCGCGTGGATCACCGGGCGGATGCGGCCGGTATCGAGCTCCGGCCACACGTCGCGGCGGAGCCCGTCGGCGATTTCCGCCTTCTCGGCGTTCGGACGCGGCCGCAGCGTGGCGCCGGTGAAGGTGAGCCGCTTGATCATGATCGGCGTGATGTTGAGCGCCTCGACCTTGTTGCCGCCCATCAGGGCGATCAGCACGAGGCGACCCTCGATCGCGAGCGAGGCGAGGTTCTTGGCGAGGTAGCTCGCACCGATCATGTCGAGGATGACGTCGACGCCCTTGCCGTCGGTCAGCCGCTGGACCTCCTCGGCGAAGTCGGCCTCGCGGTAGTTGATCGCGGCGTCCGCGCCGAGCGACTCGCAGAACGCGCACTTCTCGGCCGAGCCGGCCGTCGTCAGCACGCGGGCACCGAGGTGTTTGGCGATCTGGATCGCCGTTGAGCCGATGCCGCTCGATCCGCCATGGACGAGGAAGGTCTCGCCCGCGGCGAGCCGCCCGCGCTGCACCACGTTGGAATAGACCGTGAAGAACGTCTCGGGGATGCCGCCGGCATCGACGAGCGACAGCACCTCGGGCTTCGGCAGGCAATGCCCGGCCTCCGCCACCGCGAACTCGGCGTAGCCGCCGCTGATCACCAGCGCGCAGACCTCGTCGCCGAGGGACAGGCCGGACACGCCCTCGCCGAGCGCCGCGATGCGGCCCGCGACCTCGAGGCCCGGCACCGCGGTGGCGCCCTTCGGCGGCGGATACTTGCCGCCGCGCTGCATCACGTCCGGACGGTTGACGCCGGCCGACACCACCTCGATCAGCACCTGTCCCGGCCCGGCCTTCGGCAGCGGCACCGTCTCGATGCTGATCACCTCGGGGCCGCCGGCTCCGTTGAAGCAGACCTGGCGCATGGTCTCGGGCAGCGTCGTCGTCATCGGGCGGTCTCCTCGCGAGGGTTCGCCCCTAGTTGCCGCCGGACGCTCCGTTGGCAAGCCCGGGTCCAAAGCCGGCGCGTCTCAGCGGGTGCCGTACATCCGGTCGCCGGCATCGCCCAGGCCCGGCACGATGTAGCTGTGGTCGTTGAGATGGCTGTCGATCGCCGCGGTCCAGATCGGCACGTCGGGGTGAGCGGCCTGAAGCCGGGCGACGCCCTCCGGCGCGGCGAGCAGGCAGACGAAGCGCAGGTCCTGCGCGCCGCGAGCCTTCAGCCGCGTCAGCGCGGCGATGGCGGAATTCGCGGTGGCGAGCATCGGGTCGAGCACCAGCACCGTGCGATCGGCGAGGTCCGACGGCGCCTTGAAGTAGTACTCGACCGCCTCGAGCGTCTCCGGGTCGCGGTAGAGCCCGACATGCGCGACGCGAGCCGAGGGCAGCAGCGACAGCATCCCATCGAGGAAGCCGACGCCAGCCCGCAGGATCGGGGCGAGGACCAGCTTCTTGCCCTGGATCTGGCGCCCCTCCATCGTCTGGATCGGCGTCTCGATCGTCACCGGCTCCAGCGGCAGGTCGCGCGTCACTTCATAAGCGAGCAGCATCCCGATCTCGTTGAGCAGGTTGCGGAAACCCTGCGTCGAGCGGTTCTTGTCGCGCAGGAGCGTCAGCTTGTGCTGGACGAGGGGGTGGTCGACCACCGTGACCGTTGCCTGGCTCATCCTGTCCTCCCGACGCGTGCCCTCCCGCTTTGCCGAACGGCGATCCCGGGCGCAACGCGAACCCCACGAAAAAGGGCCTTCCGCTCGCACGGAAGGCCCTCGATCTCGTCGGTCGCGCGTCGGGATCAGGCGGTGAAGGACTTGTCGTTCCCGTCGGCGCGGCGCTTGGCCATGAAGGCGTCGAACTGGTCGCGATCCTTGGCGCGCTTTAGCTCCTCGACGAACTCGGCGAAGGCGCGGCTTTCCTCCTGCAGGGCGCGGCGCTGGGCGTCGAGCCGGTCGAGCTCGGCCTTGCGATACTCCTCGAAGGCCCAGTTGCCGGTGGTTCCGCGGCGGTTCGAGGCCTCGAATGCGCGGGCGAAGCGCGAGGCTCGGGCGGTGCCGCCCTCCCAGCCCGCGGCGCCGCGCTTGGCGTAGTCGCGCAGTTCCCCGAGGGCCGGATACCCGGCGATCTTCCACGCCACCAGGGCGAGGCCGACGGGCCACCAGTAGATGAAGCTCACTACGATCGCGCCGATCTCGATCGAGCGGCGCGGAAACGGGCCGCAGCGGCTGACCTTGCCGCTCGCCCAGGGGGAGGAAGTGGAAGTGCTCACGGTAAGGCTCCGCTGTTCATGTGAACAGCGTTAACATGCGGGCGGCCCGCAGGCCTTTCAAGGGGTGCGACGCGCGATGTGCATCACCCCGGCTTGCCCGCCCCGGCGCCGTGGACGAGGGCGAGCACGCCGGCGCGCAGAAGCTCGTACTTGTCGGGAATGCCCGGCCCCTTCGGTAGGTGTCCCGCCGCCGCGAGGGTCGCCAGCCCGTGCGAGAGCGCCCAGACCTCCAGCGCGATGAAGCGCGGGGCGACGCCGCCGAACCCGTCGGGGAAGGTCGCCTGCAACGCCTCGACCAGGAGGTCGAACGGGCTCGGGCGCGGCCCGGCCTCGTTCGGGGCGTGGACGCCGCGGGTCTCGAAGATCGCCGCGTAGTAGCCCGGCTCCTCCTCCGCGAAGGCGAGGTAGGCCTCCCCCATCCGGGTGAAGCGCTCCAGCGGGGTGCCGCGGGCGGTGAGCGCGCGCGCCAGCCGCTCGGCCAGATCCGCGAAGCCGCGCCCGGCGAGTTCCTCGAGCAACGCCTCGCGGCCGCGGAAATGCCGGTAGAGCGCGGCCGGGGTGACGCCGACGAGGCGGGCGGCGTCGACCAGGGTGAAGCCGCCGATGCCGCGCTCGGCGATGAAGCGGCGCGCGGCCTCGATCAGCGCCTCCTTCAGGTTGCCGTGGTGGTAGCCACGTCGATCAGCGGGTCCGTCTCGCCAGGGTCGCACCGGGTACTCCTCACCTGCACCCCGGACGCGGGCGCGCGACGTTTACGAGCGAGCGTCGCGTTTGTTTCGGCGATCGTGCGAGCTTACCAGAAATCCGGCTTTCCCCGACATCGTTGCGTCTACCAGTCGACGATGCTCGCAGGCATGAGGCTTGACAGCCACGCCCGATGCAACAGTGTTTCATCCGGTGATCGGCAGGGCTCGGGATGCCGTGCGGCCCCCTCGGCGCGGAACGGAGAATCGCGAGCATGGCCTTCGTCAGCCTGAAGGCGTGGCGGGCGCGCTCGGCCGAGCAGGCTCAGCGCGCCAAGCTTCTGAAGGTCGCATGCTCGGATGCCCTCGGGCTCGGCCCGGAGGATGCGATCACCGTCAACGAGATCGCCTGTGCCGACCCCGGTTGCCCGGACATCGAGACCGTGGTGCTGGTGATGCGCGCCGGCGAGCCGACGCGGGCGATCCGCATCCGCGCGCCGATGGATGCGGTCGGCGAGGCCGAGCTCGAGCGGCTCGTCGCGGACGAGCGGGTGCTCCGCAAGCCGAACGCATCTTAGGCGCAACCCTGCCGGCAGCTCGGCACGACGCGCGGCGCACTATGTTTTGACCGAAAAAATTCGGCAATCTCCTCTATAAGTCTATCGTGACGGCGGTGCCATCAAGAGCACCGATGCAACGAACGAAGAGATTACGAGGAAACGCCATGCGCCACATCATCCGAAAGACCGTCGTCGGCCTCGCCGTCGCGTTGCCCGTGCTGGCCTCGGCCGGCGTCGCCTTCGCGGCGGCCGGCGACGGCGACGCCGAGCGCGCGGCACGCTGGCAGGAGCTGCAGAAGCAGGTGTTCGGCGACCGAAAGGTCGAGCCCGGCAAGCTTGTGTCGATCGACATGCCGGTGCGCGCCGAGGACGCCGCCCTGGTCCCGGTGACGCTCACCGTCGCCGACAAGGACCAGGTGAAGGGGCTGTACCTCATCATCGACGACAACCCGGCACCGCTCGCCGCCCATGTCGACTTCGGGCCGGCCGGCGACCCGGCGCAGCTGAAGATGCGGGTGCGGGTCAACACCTATTCCAACGTCCACGCCGTGGCCGAGACCAAGGACGGGCGCCTCGTCGCGTCCGAGATCTTCGTGAAGGCATCGGGCGGCTGCTCGGCGCCGATGGGGATGACCGACGCGGACGCGATGAAGGGCATGGGCGACATGCGGATGAAGTTCTCCGACCTCACCGCCGACAAGGCGATGCCGGCGACGCTGATGATCCGCCACCCGAACTTTTCCGGCATGCAGATGAACCAAGTTTCGCGCGAGTACACGCCCGCCCGCTACCTCGACCGGATCAGCGTCAGCCAGGGCGCGCGCAACGTCTTCACGCTGGAAGGCGACATCTCGATCTCGTCGAACCCGGTGATCGGCTTCGAGATGCGCCCCGAGGGCAGCGCGCCGATCACGGTCGCGGCCACCGACAGCCAGGGCGGCACGTTCGACCACACCTTCCCGGTGCCGGCCGTCAGCAACTGATCGACGACGACGCGCCCGGCCCGAGCGGGCCGGGCTTTCGCCAACCGGGGATCCGACGCTCATGACACGCCGCCGTACGCTCATCGCCCTCCTCGCCCTCGCGCCGCTGGCCTTCGCCCAGGCGCAGGCCGGGGAGATGAAGCCCTATTCGCAGGAGGCGTTCGACGCCGCGCAGAAGGCCGGCAAGCCGATCCTCGTCGAGGTCAGCGCGCCGTGGTGCCCGATCTGCAAGACGCAGAAGCCGATCCTGGCCAAGCTCAGCGCCGACCCGCGCTTCAAGGACCTGCAGATCTTCGACATCGACTTCGACAGCCAGAAGGACCTGCTGCGCAAGCTCGACGTCCGCATGCAGAGCACGCTGATCGCCTACAAGGGCGCCGTCGAGACCGGCCGCTCGGTCGGCGAGACGCAGCCCGAATGGATCGAGGGGCTGGTCGAGAAGACCCTCTAGGCCGAACGCGATGCTCGTCAGCCTCGGCCTCGCGCTGCTCGCCGGACTGCTCTCGACGCTCTCGCCCTGCGTGCTGCCGCTGCTGCCGCTGGTGCTCGGGGCGGCGGCGTCCGAGCATCGCTACGGGCCGGCGGCGCTGGCGGGCGGGCTGGCCCTGTCGTTCGTGGCGATCGGCCTGTTCGTCGCCACGATCGGCTTCGGTCTCGGGCTCGACGGCGACGTGTTCCGCCGCGTCGCCGCGATCCTGCTGATCCTCGTCGGGATCGTCCTGCTGGTGCCGTCGGCGCAGACGCGCCTCGCGGTCGCCGCCGGGCCGGTCGCGAACTGGACCGAGGCGCGCTTCGGCGGGTTCTCCGCCACCGGCCTGTGGGGCCAGTTCGGCGTCGGGCTGCTGCTTGGCGCCGTCTGGAGCCCCTGCGTCGGCCCGACGCTCGGCGCCGCCTCGATCCTGGCCGCGCAGGGACGCGACCTCGGGGCGGTGGGCCTGACGATGCTGGTCTTCGGCCTCGGCGCGGCCCTGCCGCTCCTGATCCTCGGCGCCCTCTCGCGATCCGTCCTAATGCGCTGGCGCGACCGGTTGATGCGGGCCGGCAAGGGAATGAAGGCGGCGCTCGGGCTCATCCTCGTCGCCACCGGGCTGGTGATCGTGCTCGGCGCCGACAAGCGGATCGAGGCGGTGCTGGTCGACGCCTCGCCGGATTGGCTGAACGCGCTGACGACGCGCTACTGAACGCGCCGCCTCAACGCTTGAAGAACGCGTCCGCGGCGCCGAGCGCCGCCTGCTTGGCCGTCCGGGCCGCCTCGAGCCGCCGGATCTCGTCCTGCAGCAGCGCGATCCGGTGATCGATCTCGTCCACCGACAGGGTGTCGAGCCCCTGCCCGATCTCGTGGTGCACCGGGCGCTTTACCCGCTCGTCGTCGTCCCGCATCGCACAACTCCTCACAAGGCCGGCGTCCCGGCGCCGGGCGGCAGGCCGAGATGGCGGGCGACGGTGGCGCCGATGTCGGAGAACGTCGCGCGCCGCCCGAGCGAGCCCGGCGCGATCCCCGGGCCGAAGGCCAGGACCGGCACCTGCTCGCGGGTGTGCTCGGTGCCGTGCCAGGTCGGGTCGTTGCCGTGGTCGGCGGTGACGAGGCAGAGGTCGCCCGGGCGAAGCGTCGCCAGGATGTCGGGAACGCGGGCGTCGAACCCTTCCAGCTCGGCGGCGTAGCCCGGCACGTCGCGGCGGTGGCCGTGCTCGCTGTCGAAGTCGACGAGGTTGGCGAAGACCAGCCCGCCATCGGCGAGGCTTCCGAGCGCATCGAGCGCGGCGTCGAGGCACGCCATGTTGGCGCCCGGCTTGATCTCGCGGCCGGTGGCCCGGTGGGCGAAGATGTCGCCGATCTTGCCGACGCTGACCACGTCGCGGCCCGCGGCCTGGAGGCGATCGAGCAGGGTGTCGGCCGGCGGCGCGACGGAGAAGTCGCGGCGGTGGCTCGTCCGGCGAAAGCCTGCCTCGGCCGTCCCGGCGAAGGGCCGGGCGATCACCCGGCCGATCCGGTAGGCGTCGCAGAGCTCGCGCGCGATCCGGCACAGGTCGTAGAGGCGCTCCAGGCCGAAGGCGTCCTCGTGGGCCGCGATCTGGAAGACGCTGTCGGCGGACGTGTAGCAGATCGGCCTGCCGGTCCGGACGTGCTCGGCGCCGAGCGCATCGATGATCGCGATGCCGGAGGCGTGGCGGTCGCCGAGGATGCCCGGCAGGTCCCCCAGCCGGATCAGGTCGCGCGTCAGCGCCTCGGGAAAGGCCGGCCGCGTATCCGGGAAGTATCCCCACGGTTCGCGCATGGCGAGGCCGGCGATCTCCCAATGCCCGGACGGCGTGTCCTTGCCGGCCGCGGTCTCGACGGCGTGGCCCCAGGCGCCCGCGAGCGCGCCGGGCGGCGCGAGCCCCGGCGGCATCCGACCCGTCGCGGCCTCGCAGGCGAGGCCGAGGCCGAGGGCGGCCAGATGCGGCAGGCGCAACGGGCCGGAACGTAGGCCGGTACGGTCGCCCCGCCCCGCGGCGCAGGCCTCGGCGATGTGGCCGACCGTGTCGGAGCCGGCGTCGCCGTAGCGTTCGGCGTCCGGGGCGCCGCCGATGCCGACGGAATCGAGGACGATGAGCAGTGCCCGCGCCATCGTCCTAGACCGGCTCGACGTCGGCGACCGTGTCGCTCTTCAGCGCGAAGGCCGCCGAGAACAGGGTGCGGGTGTACGCGGTCTTCGGCCGGGAGAAGATCTCATCGGCCGGTCCCTCTTCCACCACCACGCCGTTCTGCATCACCAGCACGTAGTTCGCGAGCGCGCGCACCACCTTGAGGTCGTGGCTGATGAAGAGGTAGGCGAGGCCGCGGGTGCGCTGCAGGTCGCGCAGCAAGGTCACGATCTGCGACTGCACCGAGCGGTCGAGCGCGGAGGTCGGCTCGTCGAGGACGACGAAGCGGGGGTCGAGCACCATCGCCCGGGCGATGGCGATGCGCTGGCGCTGGCCGCCGGAGAACTCGTGCGGGTAGCGGTCCATCGCCGCCGGATCGAGCCCGACATCGGTCAGCGCCTGCGCGACGATGGCGCGATGCTCGCGCTTCGGCACGCCCTGCACCACCAGCCCCTCGGCGACGATGTCAGCCACCGACATCCGCGGCGAGAGCGAGCCGTAGGGGTCCTGGAAGACCACCTGCATGTCCTTGCGCAGGGGCCGCATCGCCGCGACGCCGTAGGTCTCGATGTCGCGGCCGAGGAAGACGATCGGCCCCTCCGACGCCGTCAGCCGCAGCAGCGCGAGGCCCAACGTGGTCTTGCCCGAGCCGGATTCGCCGACGACGCCGACGGTCTCGCCGGCACGGACCCGCAGGGCGACGCCGTCGACCGCCTTGACGTAGCCGGCGGTGCGCCGGAGCCAGCCCTCCTTCAGCGGAAACCACACCTTCAGCGGGCCGGCCTCGACCAGCGCCTCGGCATCCGCCGCGACCGGGTTGCCCCGGCCCTTCGGCTCGGAGGCGATCAGGCGCTGCGTGTACGCGTGCTGCGGGTCGGCGAACACCGCGGCGACCGGGCCGGCCTCGACGATCCGACCGTTCAGCATCACGCAGACCCGCGCGGCGATGCGCTCGACGATGCCGAGGTCGTGGGTGATGAACAGCATCGCCATGCCGAGCCGCTTCTGCAGGTCGGCCAGCAGCGAGAGGATCTGCGCCTGCACCGTCACGTCGAGCGCCGTGGTCGGCTCGTCGGCGACGAGCAGATCCGGCTCGCAGGCGAGCGCCATCGCGATCATCACCCGCTGGCGCTGGCCGCCGGACAATTCGTGCGGATAGGCGCCCATGCGGCGCGCGGCATCGCGCAGGCCGACCAGCTCCAGCAATTCGAGGATGCGCGCCCGCGCCGCCTTGCCGGACAGGCCGCGGTGCAATCCCAGAACCTCGCCGATCTGCCGCTCGATGGTGTGGAGCGGGTTCAGCGAGGTCATCGGCTCCTGGAACACCATGGTGATGTCGGCGCCGCGGACCTTGCGCATCGCGCGCTCCGGCAGGGCGAGCAGGTCGCGCCCCTTGAACACGATCCGCCCGCCCGGATGGTGGGCGGCGCCGTCGAGGAGCCGCAGGATCGAGAGCGCGGTGACCGACTTGCCCGATCCCGACTCGCCGACCAGCGCCACGGTCTCGCCCGGCAGGATCGTGAACGACACGCCATTGACGGCGCGGCTCTCGCCTTCGCGCGATCGGAAGGCGACCGAGAGATCCTCGACGGAAAGCAGCGGCTCGGGCATCAATCGCGTTCGTTCCGGGGCAGGTGCGGTCTCTATAGCGCGGCGGCGGCCCGACGGCGAACCACCCGGGGGCCAACAGGGGGCGGCATGTCGGCAGAGACCTTCGCGGCGACGATCCGTGCGGCGCTGGGCAGCGCGCCGGGCACCGAGGCGTTGACGATCACCGGGACGGGGACCCTGCCTTCGGCCTTTCCGGTCACCGACCTCGCCGCCGGCTCCGTTGCCGCGGCGGGGCTGGCGATCGCCGACCTCGTCGGCACCGTCGGCGCGACGCCGGCCGTCTTGGTCGACCGCCGCCTCGCCTCGCTGTGGTTCCGCACCTCGCTCCGCCCGATCGGATGGACGTTGCCGGACCTGTGGGACCCGGTGGCGGGCGACTACCGCACCCGCGACGGCTGGATCCGGCTCCACACCAATGCGCCGCATCACCGCGCGGCGGCCGAGCGCGTGCTCGGCGCGCAAGCCGACCGCGCGGGCATGGCGGCCGCCGTCGCCGGCTGGGACAAATCCGATCTGGAGGCGGCGATCGTGGCGGAGGGCGGCTGCACGGCCGAGATGCGCTCGGTTGAGGCCTGGGCCGCGCATCCGCAGGGGGCGGCGGTCGCGGCCGAGCCGCTCGTCGCCTTCGATCCCGGCGCGGCCGCCCGCTCCGATTGGAAGCCCGAACCCGCGCGGCCGCTCGCGGGCCTGCGCGTCCTCGATCTGACGCGGGTGCTCGCCGGGCCGGTGGCGACCCGGTTCCTGGCCGGCTTCGGCGCCGAGGTCCTGCGGATCGACCCGCTGGGCTGGAACGAGCCCGGCGTCGAGGCGGACGTGACGCTGGGCAAGCGATGCGCCCGGCTCGACCTTCGCCGCGAGGTCGACCGCAACCGGTTCGAGGCGCTGCTCACCGGCGCCGACATCCTCGTGCACGGCTACCGGCCCGAAGCGCTCGACCGCCTCGGCTACGGCGCCGCGGCACGGCGTGCCCTCTCGCCCGGGCTGATCGACGTTAGCCTCGACGCCTACGGCTGGACCGGCCCCTGGGCCGGACGCCGCGGCTTCGACAGCCTGGTGCAGATGAGCTGCGGCATCGCCGAGGCCGGGCAGGCGTGGCGGAACGCCGACCGGCCGGTGCCTCTGCCCGTCCAGGCCCTCGACCACGCCACCGGCTACCTTCTGGCCGCCGCCGCGATCCGCCTCCTTGAGCGACGTTTGCGCGACGGGCGTGCCGGCGCGGCGCGCCTTTCGCTGGCCCGGACGGCACGGCTGCTCCTCGACGCCGAGCGGACGGGCTCGATGGAGGCGTTCGCGCCGGAAACCGACGACGACTTCGATGCCGGCGTCGAGGCGATGCCGTGGGGCCCGGCCCATCGCCTGCGCCCGCCCCTGGCGGCCGCCGGCGCGCCGGTCCGATGGTCCCTCCCCGCGCGCCGCCTCGGGACCGACCGCCCCGCCTGGACGTGATGCGGCGGATTGATCGCCGGTTGCAGGGCGCTAGAACGGTGCATGTGGGATGGATCGGTCTTGCAGCGCACGGCGCCCGCGACCGCAAGGGGCACGATCGCGAGGCATGACCGTTCCCATTCGTGGCGTGAGGTGTTTGCAGATAGCCCCTCGTTCAGCACGCTTCCCTCCCCCCTCTGCGGGGGAGGGTGGCCCGAGCAGCGGGTCGGGAGAGGGGAGCGCCGCATCCGGCACTGTCGCTCGCCTCTCCCGACCCTCGTCTCAGCCGTGGCCCACCTCCCCCCGCACCCACGTCGTGCCTGCCCGACTTGGGCAACCAAGTTGCGGCGACCGGGCACGGCCTAGATACGTCGGCGTCGGGGGG